>JBDTDX010000105.1:0-8032 GCA_039922815.1 Granulicella sp. | reverse complement strand
CAGTCGAACTCGGCTACGCCGTCAAGGTATGGCCTTGGCTGACCGCCTAAGCTGGGAACGGCCCAGGTGCTGGTGTTTTCGTCGTGGGGCCCACTTTGGCTTCGCACCCAAAAGCTCACGAGGGATGAGTCGGGCGAAAACGATGGCGTACGTATAAACGAGTTCTCGAGGTCCGGAATACTTCCGTGGGTGAGGTTATGGTATTCCCCGGAGCCGACCTGCGTCACCCAGACGTCAATAGGTCCGTCCCTGTCCGACAGGAACGCCACAAGATGGCCGTCGAGAGAGACTGTAGCGCCCTCTGCGACGCCATCGAAGTCAGTGATCGTCTGGAATCGAGCGTCTGCGACCGGACTGTTCCAGGAGTACTCCGTTTCCGAAGCCAGATGATCGTGCTTAGAACCACGACGGCTAATGCAGCCAGCGATACAGACAGTTTTCTCCACAATTGGTGTCCGGAGTTCGGTCTCATTGTGGAGTTGGTATCTCTACCTAAATCTAACCCGGCTGCTGCGGAAACGGGTGCGGGATGCCAGCCCCATTGTCGGGCAGTGTTCGGTTTCGGCTGCGCGTCCATGCGTCAAGCTCCGCGCGGGAGGCGTAGATCGAGCCCAGACGATCGTGCAGATGGCGGTGGACAGGCATGCCCTCCCGCTTCTCCCACCGCTGAACTGTCGTGACATCTCGCTTGAGATAGGCCGCTATCTCTTTCCACGAATTCAAGCTGGTCCCGAGCGGGCCTTCCCCCATCGCCTCTCTCCTCATCGATTCGCGGCGTAACAGGCCGGTTGCTAATTCTAACCTCCCGCCCATGGAGACACGGCAAAGAGCGGCAATCGGCCTCAAACCCGGGCAGGATTCGTGTGGGGCGAACATTAGCGTATGGATCCAGCCCCTGACAGATCTTGAGGCGCAATCCCCAAAGAGTGACGTGATCCGGAATATGGGGATAGCCGGCAGACCCAAAGAGGATTGCATCCTTCTGAAGTAGAGCCTTGAGCCCCTCGGCGGGCATCATCACGCCGTGTTGGCGGTAGTAGTCTCCGCCCCAATCGAAGTTCTCAAACTCGAACGCGAAGGTGCTTTCGGAGCCAGCCAGCGCTTCGAGAATCTGCTGTCCTGCCGGAATCACTTCTTTGCCAATCCCGTCGCCAGGAATTGTAGCTATACGGTAGATTTTCATATTGTTTGTCCTTAGGGGCCGCCTGAATTCTATCCGGTTCGCTCAACCTGAGGCCATTTGTGTTGTGTTCTGCAGCAAACAATTAGTTTACCTTCCAGCAAACCGGATCGTTATCAGCTCACTTTCTACATAGGGGCAGCTAGAAATGTTCTCTTCAATCGGAGGGTCCGTTTTTGCCTCAGGTTCGCAAAGCGTTTAACTCCATGTCTGGCGAAGAAGAGTTGCCGGCTGGAGTCTCTCGGCATCTGGCAGGGATCGCTTCAGAGTCTTGAGCACTGAGGACGACATGCTCCCGTCGGATCAGCGAGGCGCTGTACTCCGAGTTGATCTTCAGAAGGTCGGTTTGAGAATCAACGCTGACAGTGGCCCCAAGTGGGAGCAGTTCATCCAGAATAGAAGAGACAAGAGCGGCGTGGCGACGTCGAAGAATTCGATTGACCTCAACGTAGGAGAAGTCTAGATCGGGCGTCCAACCGACGAGTGTGTAGGCTCGCGTCAAACTACCGAAACGCGTCGTGTAGCAAGAGCTCGACGGCATGTCTTCGGTTTCGTCGATAAGCAGGCCAGAGAGGCGATCGCGCAGTTGTAAGAGCTCCTTGAGCCGATCGAGCAGCGCTTCATTAGAGAGATGTGGGTGCCTGGATTCAATGATCCGTTGAGCTTGTTCGAAGACAGGTGCGCCGACGATCGGCTCGACGCCCCGTCTCGCCATATCCACATATCGATCGGGTTGTTGATGCGTTTGTGTTTGAGCTTGAAGGAGCACCGGTTGTAGATATTTGCGCCGATGTATTTGGGGTTAGTCAGTATCTGATGAACGGTCGATCTGGTCCAGGGGCGTTCGTACTCCCCAAGTACGCCCCTACCGTTGAGAGCCTCAGCGATCTGACGCTCTGTCAATCCTCGTTCAACAAACTCATAGATGTTCTGGATCACCGCAATCTACTGCTCCGGGCCCGGGATCAGGATGCCGCGGTCGGTCTGAAGGCTCTTCCGCTCTCCACGTCCAAGAAGACCCTTTGGAGTCTGGTCGCGGTCGATCAGCTGCCGTCGCAGCCCATAGCCAGCCGGTCCGCCCTGCCGGAACCCCAATTCGATTAGTCGGCTGACGTCATAGACGAGCAGGGAAGTGAAGTCGGACTGCTTGTTCTCGACGTCGGCCATCAGCTGATTGAGGCCGCTTCGACCGGCGATGTTGAGACCACTGCGCCCGTGGTCTGAGTACACCTGGACGATTTCCATATAGTGATCTGCAGCGTACTGCCGAAGGATGTCTGCCTGGTTCTCGGGTGAATACTGTTGGTGTTCCGTTGACATGCGGACGTAGTGAGCCGCGCGGGAACGGGTGAGGGGATTGGCAATGATTTCCATGTTTCCCCAACTCAAAGTGGGCACCATGCGCGGGTCAAGACGGCCACGGACGTACCCTGAATTTTCCTTCTATGTAATAGTGGGAAAACGGGGCCGTTTTCGCGACAAGGTAACGAAAAAATAGTTTGCTTTTTTGTGGCCGAGCGGAGCGGGGCCGCCTTTGGGCCCGAGAGCGGCTGAGAAAGCACTGAAATTAGATTCCCTGTTAATTCGCTGTTATTCCCTGTTCCAATTTTCGGGCGGCGATGAAGAAACGCGAAGATCCGCTGTAAACGCGGGCTAATTGGCGTTCAGGAGGTTGCCAAAATTACCAAATTCCCTGTAAGTTTCCCTATTGACGGAATGTCATTCAGAGACGGGTTGACCTAGACTGCATCCACCGCCACACTTACCAAAAGCCCCTAAAATCAGCCGCTTGCCAATCAAAACCCCAATAAAGACGCGGGCTCCGAAAGCTACGTCCTTATACGGGGTTATACTCTCGGTCACGCCTTTATACGCTAAAAATGGGTCTAAAACGGTAACCGGAGGCGGCCTATCCGGTAACCCGAACACTGGTCAGTTCCTGTGCGCGGGATGGATGGTTTATATCCACCTATATCGAGCAGGGAGTATGCCGGTCGCCACATGACCATTGAGAAGTTTTACGAAACACTCCCGCTTATAGTTCGAACTGACTCTGACTCTGACTCTGACTTTGAACTTCAAACGAATCTTCAAGAGATTGAGAAGACGTTGGACAGCCTCGTCAATTCACTGGCTCAGCCCACTTTCAAACTGCACTCGCTGGTGCGCTCGACGCTTCGGATACGTCGGCTATCGGCCTTGGAATGTCGTTATCGACAGTGGAAATGTCTCTGATCGCTGACGTAGGAGGAACTTGATCCTCTAATCGCCAAGAACGTGCAGTCCACCATTTCAACGAATGCGATGACTCCTTCTGTGGCAAATTCTTTCGTGGAAGACCTTTCAACAAGGCGTGCAGAGTGCGGAAACATGATTAGTGGGAGTTGGTCCAGGCTAGGCCGTCGGGGTTGCCGCCAGACTCGATGTGGCCGGTGACCTTCCAGGTGTGGACGTCTATGACGGCGACGTAGTTGTCGGGGCCGCAGGAGGCGTAGGCGTGTGCGCCGGTGGCGTCGATGAGGAGGCCAGCGGCTCCGTGGCCGATGGGGATGCGGCGGACGATCTTGCTGGTGGCGGTGTCGACGACGACGAGGTCGGGCCCGTTGAGCAGCGTGACGAGAGCGTACTTGCCGTCGGGGGTGATCTTGAGCCTGTTGGCGGTTTGGACGTCGGCGGGGAAGGTCTCGATGAGCTTTTTCGCGGGAAGGTCGATAACGGAGATGGTGCCGGTTTTGGAGTTCGAGGTCCAGACCTGCTTGTGGTTGGGGGTGAGATCGAAGCTTTCCGAGCCGGGATCTACGTTGATGAAGTTGGGGGTCCAGGTGGAGCCGTTCTTATTGAAGATGGTGACGGAGGAGACGTTGATGACCACGATGGTCTTTTGATCGGCGGAGACTCAGAGCATGTGGGTGTGGTCCTGATGGGTGGGGAGGGTGGTTTCGATCTTGCCGGTGACGGGGTTAAGTGAGGCGACGGTGCCTGGATCCTGCGCGGCAAACCGGAGGTGGTTGCCGGCGAAGGCGAGGCCGTGCGGTCCGCCGAGGGGGCGGTGTCGATGTCGGTAAGGGCCTTGTGGGTGCCGAGGTCGACGACGGAGATGGTGTGGGAGCCGCCGCCGAAGTTGGAGATGTAGGCGCGGGAGTTGTCGGGCGCGACGGCGACCTCGTGGGGGCTTTGGCCGACGGGGGCGGTCCAGAGGACCTTGAGCGAGGAGGGGTCAACTTCGGGAAGGTTGTGGTTGGTCTTGGAGATGACGATGAGGTTGGACTGGGCGCACAGAAAGGCGGGAGCAAGAAGGAGCGCTGCAAGGTTGAGGTGGCGCGAGATGGTCATGGGGGAGGGCTCCTCGTTCGATCAGGATGTTGATTGTAAGCGGCAGCCGAGACGGTTGGCTAAGGGCGGCGTGGGCGGCTTCGGGATTCGGTTAGCTGTTGGAGAAGATGACGGAGGCGAAGGTGATGGCGATTGAACGTGCGAACGATGTCCGCTGGCAGTTGATGCACATTGCGGTGAGGAAGTGTCTGGAGAGCGCTCCGCCGGGTGCGATGGCGAAGGCGATGACGTCAGTGGCCTTCGCTGACCCGCATCTGGATGTCGTGCGTCCATTCGCGTCGCTTCACTCCATCGCAGGCGATGCAGCTGAAACCGTGAATCTGGCGGAGCGGCCGTAGTACAAGAATGTGGCCGATGAGTTGCGCGCGGTATCAGGTGGACGCAGTGATCCGCTCCGGAGCAGAGGAGGTCATCCTGTTCCAGCGTCGCGGATTCCTGGCGCACGTGCTTGCCAACCGTTTCTTGCAGGAGCAGATCCCCGTCATCAGCGTGGAGACGCCGGTCGGCGCGCCCTATTTCGGTGGCAACAACTACCGCGCGGGCCTGCTTGCCGGAGAAGCTCTGGGCAAACATGCGCGAAAGCACTGGGGCAGCGAGTTTGACCGGCTTGTTCTACTGGAGTCGTCCTTGTCGGCCATGGAAAACACGGCGCGGCTGACCGGCGCAGTAGAGGCCGTGAAGCGAGTGCTGGGCGACTTTGGACCGGAGAAGATTTTGCACGTGGATGGGTCGGCGTCGCAGTACCCCAGCCGCGATGCGTGCCGCAAGATGCTGATGCCTCTGCCGAAGAAGAGCCGTGTGCTGATCTCGTGCTTAAATGATCCCAGCGCGATTGGCGCACTTGAGGCCGTGAACGAGGCAGGCCGCGCACAGCAGATAGCGATTGTCGGGCAAAACGGCATGGAAGAAAGTAGCGCCGAGCGCGCTGATCGCTTCAGTGGCGTACTTCCTCGAGAGATATGGCGATCAACTTATGAAGATGGCCGCCGCTGTCGGAGCGCATCAGAAAGCACCTCTCGCGGTGTACACCGAGCGTTTGTTTTGGAACCACGGCAACCCGAGAAAGTTCTACCCCTCCGCACTCTAGCTTGGCTCTCATGCTTCTGCGTCGCTTTCGCAATTTTTGAGAAAAGTCTTGACAACCTTCCTCGAGCAGCCCTCTTGTGGTGCTTATAATTGAACGCGTAAATTTATATAGTGAATTCTGGAAGAGCAGGCAAATGTCGTTCAAGTTGTCAGGCGCGTGTGATGGGCCTCGCTATTGCTGAGCCAATTGAACTGTTAGTCTTCGGCCTTTACCGCGACGGAGAAACCGGGTAATTGATACGCCGTTCCGGTAATAAACGCGGATGTGTTAGCGGAAATAGGACCAACCGTTGCTATGTTGTTGATGCTCGCGTTGGGTGTGCCAAAGTCAGGATGATTGAAGGCGTTGAAGGCTTCTGCAGGAAGCTCTACGCGATACCGCTCGCGGAAGCGCAGAACTTTCTACAGATTCATATCACAAAAATTGATAGTAGGGCTGCGCAGGATGTCGTACGATGAGTTGCGGCACTGCGCATATTGCACGCCGTTGATGCTGGTAGTGGAAGGGACGGCGAACGCTGCGGGATTGAACCATTGTGTCCGCAACTTCGCCGGGTATAAGGGAACGCCCGCCCGCTGACGAGGCCCGTTGGATTGCCCACGGCGGTGAAGGTAACCGAGAACTCCGGATCTGTTTGTATGGTCTTGTTGCTGGAGATTTCCCAACCCGCGATGAGCTTGTCACCAAGTAATTTACGCCGCTGCGAACGTCTTGCCCTGGCCGAAGGGCAGCTTGTTAGGAGTAGCTCGTTACAAGCACCTGCGGTGTTATCCCGGCAATCGGACCGTAGGAGTCGTTGGGTGTTGCACCGGCCGGGTTCTGAAGGTTTTCCGTTCCGAGCACACGCGTGAACTGGAACTCCGCATTGGGTTGGAAACCGCGTGCATATTGCTTGTGCACACCCCTCGCAACGAGTTCATAATGCTGTGGAAGACGGGGTCAGCCTACAGAGCGATTGCGGAAAACGGCTGGGAAATATTGGTGCTCTGCACGGTGACGCCAACACGTGGACGATTGGCAAAGTTGACGTTCGGTGCATTGTTACCCGGCCGCTCGCACCGTTCTGCTTCCGGTTGTTCTGCCCGATGTATCCACCCCAGACAACGAGGCCGAGCATCGTCTGGTGATCGATGGCCAGGTTGTATTGCTGGGTATAGGGCGTCACGGGCTGTGTAATGAAGCACGGAGGGTTGGCGGAGAACGGAACACTCATCGTAAACGCAGGCGCCCCTGCTGCCGGTTGCGAAAAAGTCTGCGCTGCCGAAAAGGGGAAGGAGGTAAAGGCGGAAGCCTGCACATAAAAGGCGGGCAGCGGGTTGAAGAAGTTCCCCACTGCGCCACAGACCACAGTGTTGGGGGCGAACTGAATATCGAATCCAAGCCGAGGCGCCACGTTATTCGTATCCTTGCCCAGGGCCGTGGTACTGCCGCCGAGGGGTGCAACTCGTAACACCGCATAGTCCCTCCACTCCCAAGTGGAGCAGAAGGGGCAAGTGAATTCAACGTCATGCCTGCAAGCTCGGTTGAAAGAAACTTATTTCCTAAGAGGAAATAGTTTCGTATCATAATTGCCGTCCGTTATTATAGTGAACGTCCGAAGCAGGTCTCGCTTCCACAGCCCGCCCCAGCCAGAACATCGAGGAGTTCCATGTCTCGTCAGCTCTTCCGCTTGATCGTACTTCTCCTGACAGTACCACTGCTCGCGCCGCCTGTACTCGCCCAGACTCCTCCAAAGACGTGGGTCGATCCCGACACTGGCCATCGTGTTTTCCGCCTCACCGACGAGCCCAGTTCTACCGGCTTTTATTTCAATAACAACGCCTTCAGCCCCGACGGCCGCCTCATGATCTACACCGCTCCGGACGGCATTCATACGCTCGATCTGGAGACCCGCAATACCCGCCTGTTAGTTCCCAATCCACCGCATCCTGCGACCGACGATCCAATGACCCGTTATCGTAGCGGCGTACACGCCATCGTTGTTGGACACAAGACCCCCAACGTCTTCTATTCGCAGCTAGACCCCGCCACCAGGATCAACACCCTTTACAAGGCCAACATGGAGTCCGGCGAAATTACAAAGCTCACAGCACTGCCCCAGGGTGCCACCGGCGTCGCCACCATCAACGCTGACGAGACCCTCGCCGCCGGCACCATGAACGACGGTCCGGCCGTCGCTCCCGAGTACGGTGCCAATAATGTTTCGCCTACCGGAACCCCGCGCCAGCAGCCCACCGGTGCCAGTTCCGGAACTCTCGTACAGCCCGAGGGCAAAGGTGCCATGATGGAGCGCCGACTCGCCTCTCGGCAACCCCTTATCCTCTTCACCATCGACCTACGCAGCGGCAAGATGACCACGTTGCTGCACTCGACCGACTGGGTCAACCACTTGCTCTTCTCACCCGCCGACCCCACCCTTCTCATGTATTGTC
>JBDTDX010000104.1:0-9782 GCA_039922815.1 Granulicella sp. | reverse complement strand
GATCATCGCGGCACTGAATCCCACGAGCTACAACAGCAACGTCTATACCGATTTGAGTAAATAGAATCCGCCTGCGCCTGTGTTCGTGGTATCGCCCGAGGAGATGGCGACACTCACCCCGCAGCAGAAAGCCCAGCTGGCGCGGGCAGGGGGTTCAAGCAACGAGCCCGACTGGGTAAGCGAATCGATTTGGAGGGCAATGTGACCGGGGTCTTTGCGGACTAAAACTATGTGGAACCGGCGACATCGGCGGCGCGACGAAGGAGTTCTCCGTACAGATGCTGGAGGCGATCGCGACCAAGATCGAGACTGTCCTCCCTTCGCTGCCACGTCCCAATTTCTGAAGCCATTACCTCCATTCGACGGACACCGTGCGCCTGGGCGAAGGTCCCACGAAACACGCCCGCAAGCTGGCAAGAGCTTTTCACTCGTGCATGTGAGCGATCCGCGGGTGCGGGTCCTGGCTTTGAAGAAGGCCGAAGCCGACGACGAGACGATAATTCGGCTGGTGAGTTAGACGGCAAGCCCGCACAGGATGTCCGTATCTCGTTTGCGTCGCCGGTCAGTGCCGCTCGCGAGGTCAACACTCAGGAGCAGCCACTAGGCGAGGCTAAGCTGGCGGAGGGTGCGCTGGTGACCTCATTTGCTGGCTACCAGCCGCGGACTTATACGCAGCCAAGGCGACCGTTGCTCCAGTGACATCGAATAGTATCGATCTGAAGTATGACCTCGCAGCCGCGAGCAACGACGACAATAAAACAGGTGGCGGCGGTATGGACGGCAAAGGAGATGCGTTCCGGCAGAGAAGTTGCCGTCGCAGCTTTCGTTTCGTGGTGTCAACTTCAAGCTGCAGCCCGCAGCGACCGGAAGGCCGAACGCCGTTGTTGCCAAGGTACAGACGATCCTTGCCCAGGGCAAATTCAACCGCGTTTATCTTCTTGCAGCATCCGCAGGGGGCGACGAGGAGTCAGAGTTCCGCGTGGGCAGCAGAGCCACGAAGCTGAACATTCAAGCTGGGGCGGCTTTATCGGCCAGTGGGATAAGCGTATCTCGAAGACCGGGGACAACCGCGATTGGGCGATCTCGGCCCATCATCCGGAGTGGCCGGGGGACTTCAAGGCGCGAGAAAGGGCTGAGCCGTCTCCCATTGACCGGACTGATTATGCCGGTTTGCGTGAGGGCTATATCAAGCCAGAAGATGTGGCGTGGTATGCCTCGCACTACCATACCGCCGACGGGCTGAACGAACCCTACCGCTACTCTTATCTCTTTGCGTATGCTCGCGACGTGCCTGCTAACGCAAAAACCCTCACTCTTCCCAACAACGATAACATTCGCGTGCTTGCCATCTCGGTAGCGGATGAGAACCCCACAGTCGCAGCAGCACAACCGCTCTCCGACACCCTGCCGCACACCGAACAACCCACTACACAGGAACCGGCTCAGTAGCCAGTCGGTGCTTATTCCTGTCCCACGAAAACGACTATGCAGCTCATTCTGCATGGTTGTTCTTGCTATTGGAAGAGAAACGAGCGGCTCTATTTATAGAGGAGGTACTTCGCGCGTGTAGCCTTAAACACTGCGAGCTCTGATTGCCAGCCGGCTGCGATCTTGCGAGGATCGTCACCTGCTTTAATCTGGTCGAGTACACCGTGGTTCAGCAGCAGCCTATCGACCTTGTCCACCTGAAAGTTCTTCGGATAGAGCTTCCACAACGCAGATACCGCCTCAACGCCAAGTTCCGGCGCATCCAGTACATTGCGATCGTTGATGATGATTTCGACGCCCTCGACCCGCTCCCCGCGATAGGGGTAGCGCTCCTCGCCGCCCGGTGTGTAAGAGATAGCCATAAAACTTACCCCAGGAATCTTGCGGGCATTCAGATAAGCCGCGAGTTGGGTGGCGACAATCCACGGTGCGCCAAAACGCACGAAGGGCGGTTCGCCCGGTCCTTTCACGTTGACGTTCGTGCCTTCGATCAGACCGATTCCGGGATAGGCCATTGCCTGCGTGAGACTGCGAAGATTGGGCGATGGATTGACCCACAGCAAACCCGTATCGTCATACCAATCCGTTCTGTGCCAGCCAGTCATCCTCACGACCGTCAGCTTTGCGCCAAGATGTTTTTCGCCGTTGAAGAGTCCGGCTAACTCGCCCATCGTCATGCCGGGACGCACCGGCTCGGCATAGTAGCTAACGTAGTCCTCGCGTCCTGGCGTAATCAACGGACCTTGCACCGCCGCTCCATTCACAGGATTCGGCCGGTCAAGAATGATGATCTCGACTTTATTGGCAGCAGAGGCTTCGAGGAAGTAGCCCACCAGCGTTTGAAAGGTCCAGTACCGCACGCCTACATCCTGTAGATCAATCACAACGGCGTCCAGACCCGCCAGCTGTTGGGCAGAGGGATGCCGTTTCGCCTCAGTCGATCCATAGATGCTCACAATGGGCAGGCCGCTATCGTGATCGATATCATTTCCCACGTCCGACTTG
Organism: Granulicella sp.; assembly: GCA_039922815.1. Lineage (GTDB taxonomy): Bacteria > Acidobacteriota > Terriglobia > Terriglobales > Acidobacteriaceae > Edaphobacter. The sequence goes on along the minus strand of JBDTDX010000104.1, from coordinate 7,289 downwards.
TCCACGGCGGCGTTGATTCCGTGTTCTGCGCTAAAAAGGGTCACCACGCTCAGGCCCGGTACGGCAGCTACAGCGTCCTTCCGCAGAACGTCGATCGTCCTGCGTTCGTGCGCGTCCATGCCAACCGGGTTCGTCAGTATCCCCAGCCGCAGATGTCCGCCATGTCTGGTTGCTATTTCTTTGAGCTGCGCAAAATTTTGTTGCTCGAGCACATCGATACCTGTCGCCACTTGGGCAAAGGCGGATGCGGCGCACAGCGACATCGACAACATAAACGGGAGCAGCTTCATTCCTATCCTCCGCAAAGCGACTATGTGCTGAAAAACGAACATGCAAAAATTTGTTCCCCAAAACGCTACAAAGCCATTCGGCCTCGTGACGTCAGGATAAAGTGTTTCGGGCGCGAAGATTGGCTCCATTGCCGTCTACAGTTGGTGCGGCGCGCTACCCGTCCGCTTAGAGATGGAAAGATACTCTGGGTGATTGGGCTGTGTGGCTGCTATGCTGAAACCTTCCAAGGTAAATTTATGCAGCCAATCGAAGATCCCAAACCCGGGATGGGTGGCCAGTACCAGCGAAGAATGCTGGAAATTCGCGGGGCTTTCGACGCCGGCGCGACGGGCAGCGCCACCATCGCAGCGCGAGCGGGAGCAGTGGATGACCTGGTCAAAAGCTTGTGGCGGCAAGCGATGGAACAGCATCCCAACCTCACCACGGGCGTGGCCCTGCTTGCTATCGGTGGCTACGGACGCCAGGAATTGTTTCCTTATTCTGATGTTGACCTGTTGTTTTTGCTGGATGCCAAGGTGGCTGAAAAAGATGTCAAAGCTGCTATCCGCAGCGTGAATCAGAAACTTTGGGATCTGGGAATACGGATTTCGCCCACAACACGCAAGGCCAGCGAGTGCGAGAAATTTGATCCCGATATCGCGGAGTTCACCCTCTCGCTGATGGACATGCGTTTCCTCGCCGGAGACACAGCCCTCAGCAGCCGCATGGCAAGCCAGGTGGTGCCAAAACTACTCCAACGGGAAGGCAAAGCGATCCTCAACCGGCTGGTGGAGCTGACACGCATTCGTCACGCGAAGTATGGTGAGACGCTGTTTCACCTCGAGCCGACCATCAAAGACTGTCCGGGGGGGCTGCGCGACGTCCATGTTTGCAGGTGGATCGCAGCCCTGCAAGCCCCTCATTCAAAAGCGGAATTATCCTCTGCCACTTCCACGGCCAGTGAAGAAGACTTCTTGCAGACGGTCGAGTTTCTCTATCGCGTCCGCTGCTTCCTGCACTATCGGCATGATCGGGACGACAACACGCTCGACTGGCAGGCACAGGATGACGCCGCCCTTGCGGCGATTGGCGTAGCACCGGGCAACCGTCCCGAGGGGAGTACGGATGCGGCTTACTGGATGCGTGTGTACTTCCGCAATGCACGCAATGTCGAACGGCGCGTGACGCGAATGATGGAAGCCGTGCCGCCTTTACCCACTACGGTCAGCCGGTTCAAGGCTTTAAAAAGAAAAAAAATTCCGGGCCCGGCACATCATGGCTTCCGGCTTGAGCAGGCGAGAATTCTGTTCGATCCGGCCGTGGGGAGCATCGATCCGACGCATGATCCGGATATCGTTCTCCAGGCCTTCGCGATTGCCTCAGAGTCCGGAGCGGTGCTTGGGGAGGACGCGGAAGAGCGGCTCTCGCAAGCTTTACCTTTTATGTCGGCGCATCTTGAGGAGGGGGCAGCGCTCTGGCATCCTTTGCGCCGGATACTCAAGGGCCATCACGCGGGAGACACCCTCCGCGCCATGCATGCACTCGGCATTCTGGAGCTCCTGATTCCCGAATTCCATGGCATCGATGCACTGGTGATCCGCGACGCTTATCACCGGTATACGGTGGATGAGCACACCTTCGTTCTCATCGACACCCTCCACAGTCTGGAGTCGCCCCAGGCTGGCCCGTTCGCCGAATGGACGACGAAGTTCAGCGCGATCCTGAGAGATATTCCGCACCCGGAACTGCTCTATCTCGCAGCGCTGATGCACGACACCGGCAAGGGGCGTGCTACCGACGATCATGCCGGGGAGAGCGCTCGCATGGCCTTGGGTGTGGTCGCCCGTCTGGAACTGGATGCCTACGAGAGTGGCCTGGTTCTCGGGCTGATTGAAAACCATCTCGCCCTGTCCGCGGCCCTGCGGCGGGACATCTTCGACTTGGAGACAGTGCGCGGCTTCGCCGGAAAGGTGATGACGCCTGAAGCGCTCCGCATGTTGACTCTCTTCACCTACGCCGACATCAATGCAGTGCATCCAGACGCTTTGACGCCGTGGAAGGCAGAGAACATCTGGCGTCTCTTTATCGCCACGTCGAATCATCTCGACCGAAGTGTAGACGACGAGCGAGTGAGTACCCAGGCCGAGAGCGAATTGGTGCATCGGATAGCGGCTCTATTGCCAGCTCGGCGCGCAGAGATTGGTGCTTATCTCGATGGCTTCCCGGAGCGATATCTGCTGACCCGGACGCCGGAGCAGATACGCGCTCATTACGAGATGATGACGCGGTTCGGCGAGGACTCTGCGCAGTTGGAGTTCCGCTACGCACTCGGGGTCAGCGAAATCACGCTCGTGACCTCCGATAGGCCGGAACTTTTTGCCACGATGGCCGGCGCTCTTGCCGCATGGGGCATGAATATTGTGACTGCCGATGCGTTTTCGAACAGGCAAGGGGTTGTCGTCGATAGCTTTCGGTTCACCGATACATTCCGGACGCTGGAGATGAACGCCTCCGAGCATGGCGCGTTCATCCGTAGCGTGCATGACGTGTTGACGGGGGAAGTATCGGTCGAGAAGCTGCTCAGCGGACGACGTCGAGCCCGGCATCGCGCGCCCTTGGTGGTGGTCGAAAACCGAGTTGATTTCGATGACGACGCTTCTTCGCACAGCACCTTGCTGCAGGTCGTTGCACAGGATGTGCCTGGATTACTGCGCGCGCTCAGTCTTACCCTTGCAGCGCATGGCTGCAATATTGAGGTGGCACTGGTCGATACGGAAGGGGAGACAGCGATCGACGTCTTTTACCTGACTAGAAACAAGGAGAAGCTCGAAATAGCAGAACAGAAGGGGCTGCGCGAAGCGCTTCTCGAAGCGATGGCGAACAATATCTAGTTCCCATGTAGGTTCCGTTGATTAGTTGGTTACCCTTGTGAAGGGTTCGATGATCGATAAGATTGGACAGGGAAGTGAGATAGGTAGCAACCCTGTCTCTAAAAATTACATCCGTAATAAGTGAATGTAGTTTTATCGCTGCAATCCTTGTAAACGGTTCTATAGTATTCCTATGAACACTTCTGCCAGCGAGACCTCAAGTAACGGCCGTCCAACTTCGGTTCCAGCGAAGGATGATCGTTATTTTTTTGGAACCCTGGACAGCTTCGGTAAAAATCACGAAAAACTGCAGGAAGTTAATTGGGGATACGACCAGCCTGAAGGAATCGTCCTTGCATCTCTGGACGCGGCCATTAATTGGGTACGGAAGAATTCGGTCTGGCCAATGACCTTCGGTCTGGCGTGTTGTGCCATTGAAATGATGTCCATGGGCGGATCGCGCTACGACATTGCACGTTTCGGGGCTGAAGTTTTTCGCCCCTCCCCGCGACAAAGCGACTTGATGATCATTGCAGGACGGGTCTCCCAGAAGATGGCACCCGTGATTCGCCGTTTATATGAACAAATGCCCGAACCGAAGTGGGTGATCTCGATGGGAGCATGTGCTACGTCGGGTGGAGTTTTTAATAATTATGCTTTATTGCAGGGGGTCAATCAGGTAATCCCGGTTGATATTTACGTGCCAGGGTGTCCCCCGCGGCCGGAGCAACTGTTGTATGCAATTACGCTACTACAGGAGAAAATTCAGCAGGAACGCGGCACGCTGCGAAAGACTTTAAATCTCGATTAGCAGGTTGAACTCGATGAGAGGGCTGGTCAAGACGCATTGAAATGCAGTAAATAAGTGACTTAGTTAGGTTCATCTCTCTTCTAGCCGTAGTACAATTTCTTCGTCAGACGTAAATGATGCAGTAATCTTTAGAGCCTCAAGAAAAATATTAGCGCGGGACATTACTCGTGAAAGCAATCAATTCAGTGGAGGACAGTCGAATGGTTTATCGCCCGTTACACAATTTTGGCCGGTTTGTACTGGCTGCATGTGCAGTTAGCCTGGGAGTAGCCACCCTGGGTGCACAGACCACCCCCAGCGCGCCTGCCCCAGGGGGGCATAACGATTCGCGCGTCGATGTGTTTCTTGGTTACTCCTACTTCGGAGCACATGGTGTAGTGAAGCCGGCAGGCATCGCTTATTCGTCGATCGATCTCGGCGGCATTGCCAGCGGCGCCTACTTTTTCAACAAGTATGTTGGTATGGAGTTAACTGTCGGAGGACACCCCAACGGGACCAATGACCAGCTTTATACCGCATCTGCTGGCCCGATCGCCCGCGTTCATCTGAGTGACTTCTCGTTGTTTGCTCATGCAAACGCTGGCGGCGCTCGTTTTGGCGGACCGAACCGGAACGACGAGAGCGGTGGACCTTCGCCTGTTTACTACAATCCCAATGTTTGGGGCCCGACTCTTGCAGTTGGCGGCGGCATGGATTACGACCTGCCGTTCTTCAACAATCGTTTCTCGCTGCGTCTCTTCCAGGTCGATTATCGCTATATTCATGCCAACTTTGGTCCCGCTAACACCCCGGGAGGGTTGCTTGGTGGCCGCGCGAACGTCAGTGCAGCAGAGCTTAGCACCGGTATCGTAACGCATTTCGGCAGCATCATCCCGCCGCCGCCAGTTACTTACTCGTGCTCCATCAGCCCTGCTACTGTCTTCCCTGGTGACCCTCTCACGGTTACAGGAACGGCTTCAAATCTGAATCCGAAGAAGACAGCGACATTCACATGGTCTTCTGATGGTGGTGCCGTATCTGGTACTTCCAACACGGCCAACGTCGATACAAAGACAGCCGCAGCCGGTACCTACACGGTCAAGGGCCATGTCACCGAGGGCAACAAGCCTGTAGAGGCTGCGGATTGCACCGCTTCCTATACCATCAAGGCTTTTGAGCCGCCAACCATCAGCTGCTCAGCAAATCCGTCCGGCGTCAACCCTGGCGATTCTTCAACGATCACTGCAAACGCGGTGAGCCCTCAGAACCGTCCTCTGACCTACAGCTATAGCTCCACTGCTGGTTCGATCAGTGGCACATCCTCTACCGCGACTCTGGCAACTGCCGGTGCCGCCCCGGGAACAATTACCGTAACCTGCAATGTTGTTGACGACAAGGGTCAAACCGCATCGTCCACGACCACAGTGTCCGTCGCTGCTCCCCCGGCTCCGCCGAAACCGATGACTTCCAACCTTTGCTCGATCAACTTCGATCGCGATCCGCGCCGTCCGGCACGTGTCAACAATGAAGCCAAGGCTTGCCTGGATGACATTGCACTCAACCTGCAGCGTACCTCTGACGCGAAGATCGCCATCGTCGGAAACGGTGCCACTACCGAGAAGAAGCAGAGCCAGAAGTTGGCCGCCGAGCGTGCTATCAACGCCAAGGCGTATCTGGTCAAGGAGAAGAGTGTCGATGCTTCGAGGATTTCGGTTTATACCGGAACCGAAGATGGCAAGACGGCTACCACAACTCTGATCCCTGCCGGTGCCACTCTCGACAGCGGTGCATGGACCCCGGTAGATGAGAGCGCACCCGCACCCGCTCCCAAACGCCGTCGCCGCTAGTAATTTACCTGCACTATTGCTGCAAAGGCTGACTGGGATATCCCAGTCAGCCTTTGTATTGTGGGACACTTGCTAGGTACGGGCGCATCGAAGGCAGTCATAACATTGGATGGATATGTCAACAAGCTCTACTCGGATTTCCCTGCTCTCCTTAGCTTTTGGTCTCCTTTTCTCCATGCAAGCCTCTGCCGTGTCCTGGTTTCCCTTTGGGCCGGATGGAGGAAGCGCGCGATCCTTCGCCGCAGACCCGCATGATCCGGCGCACCTCTATCTTGGGACAGCGACCGGCTCGATCTACGAATCCCACAACGATGGGCGTGAATGGAAACGCCTTGCTCGCGTGGGCAGACGCGACGATCTTGTTCTCGACAACATCGTCGTTGACGCAAAAGACTCGAAGCATATTCTCGTAGGCGCCTGGGTTGTGGATCGTCCTGAGGGCGGCCTCTTTGTCAGTAAAGACGGCGGTCTGACCTGGGCCAGCCAGCAAACCATGCACGGCCAATCCATTCGTGCTCTCGCTCAGTCGCCCTCGGACCCAAAGATCTGGGTAGCCGGAACGCTGACTGGCGTCCAGCGTTCGGAAGACAATGGGGACAACTGGAAGCTCATCAGCCCTGAAAAAAGTACGGAGATTCACGAGGTAGAATCCATCGCCATTGATCCGGCCAATCCCGGGGTGATCTATGCCGGGACCTGGCATCTGCCCTGGAAGACGACGGACGGTGGAGTGACCTGGCACAGCATCAAGGAAGGGGTCATCGACGACTCCGATGTGTTCTCGATCATCGTCGACTCCGACAAACCGAGCACTGTCTATGCCAGTGCCTGTTCGGGGATCTACAAAAGTGATAATGCGGGGCTTCGCTTTCAGAAAGTGGAGGGCATTCCTTCCACGGCGCGCCGAACCCGCGTTCTGATGCAAGACCCCAAAAACCACGATATTGTCTTCGCCGGAACGACTGAGGGGCTGTATCGAACCAGCAATGCTGGCAAGATCTGGATTCGAATGACCGGGCCGGAGGTCATCGTGAACGATGTCTATATTGACCCCAGCAACCCCCAAAAGATTCTCGTCGCTACCGACTGGGGAGGTGTGCTGGCAAGCGAAGATGGCGGCGCCAGCTTTTTCTCTTCGAACAAAGGATTCTTCGCGCGCCATCTATCATCCTTTGTGGCCGACGCGCAGCGCCCAGCCACGGTCTATGTCGGAGCACTGAACGACAAGCAGTGGGGCGGCGTCTTTCAGAGCGAAAATGGCGGCTTGACGTGGTCTCAGCAGAGCGCAGGGCTTGGGGGCAGCGATATCTTCAGCCTTGGTCAAGCTTCTGATGGCACGATTCTTGCGGGGACAGGTCACGGCCTCTTTCGTCTGAGCGACTCGTTCTGGAGCCGAGTGGCGGACGTGAGTTTCCCGAAATCTTCCGGCGCAGAACCGCATAGCGCGACTTCACGGAGCGCTCGTCCCTCAGCGGGACATGCAGCAAGCAGGGTGCGGCCAGTGGCGAGACG
>JBDTDX010000103.1:0-6818 GCA_039922815.1 Granulicella sp. | reverse complement strand
CAACACCACGCTCTCTTTCAAAAATGTTCCCGTCTCCAGCCTGAACATCACGCAAGCAACCACGGCCACCGCCGGTACGCTCATCTCACCTTCGAGCGTCCAGACGAACATCTCCACCCCGACCGTCCTCTCCTGGACGTTCAAAGTCGAGCAGCAGATTCTCCCAGACACCTCACTTACCGTCGGCTACGTTGGCTCGCATGGCTACCACCAGATCCTCTCCGCCGCCCTGAACCAGCCCACTGCTGTCGTCTGCCCCAACCCGTCCTGCGTTGCTGGGCTCGCTGGCGGCACCATCTACTTCCCCGGCATCGTCAAGGCCAATCCTGCGCTCGCCAACTCCACCTCCTGGGTCTCGCAGGGCATCAGCAACTACCACGCTCTCGAGGTCGATGTTCGTCGCAATCTCGCCCACGGGCTCCAGATTCGCGGCAACTATACCTGGTCGAAGAACCTCGACAACGGTTCAGCCTGGAACACCAGCGTCAGCGCCAATACTCCTGCCTTCGTCTCCTACCCCGCCAATCCGCGTGTCGACTACGGTGCCTCCGCAGCCGATGTCCGCAACATTGCGACCATCAATGGCACCTACGACCTTCCCTTCGGCCGCAACCATGCCTTCGCTTCCGGCTTCAAGCCTTTCGCCGATCGCGTCGTCAGTGGCTGGAGCCTGAGCGCCATCACCTCCCTGCAATCAGGGTTCCCTTTCTCCCCGCAGCTCGGCTATAACCCCACCGGCAACGGCGATACCCGGAACCCCATCCGCCCGGATGTCAACCCCAACTTCTCAGGCAAACTCTATCCGCGTACCGTTGCCCAGTGGTTCAACCCTAACGCCTTCCAGGCTCCGCTCTCCACGCTCAACCCCACCACCAGCGCTATCACCGGAGGCGCGGTGGGGAACGTCCACCGCGACACGCTTGTCGGTCCAGGGCTGTCGAATCTCGACGTCTCTCTGCTCAAATCCACCCAGCTCACCGAGCGCGTCCGCGCCCAGTTCCGGGCCGAGTTCTTCAATCTCCTCAACCACACCAACCTCACCACACCCAACGAAACCACCTTCGCAGCCGCCCCGACCATCACCACGGTCAACGGGATCAAAACGTACACCCCTCCGCCCGTCTCGACTACTGCCGGCGTCATCACCGCCACGGCTACGACCTCACGCCAGATCCAGTTAGGTCTGAAGCTCCTTTTCTAACCTGCAATCAATGCCGATAACAAGCATCTCGCAGTCCACCGCGAGATGCTTTTCTCATCGACCCCTTATGCTTGAAGCAGGGCCTTGGGCCCTCATGCATCTTAGGCATGAGATCGAACAAGGATGAGGTAGTTGGACACACCCGAAATCACTCCCGAAGCCATTCCTGTTGTCTCCACTGGAGGCCTCGGCCCGCTGCGCATTCCGCTCTTCCGCGACCGTTGGATCGCCTCAACCGTTTCAAGCGTCGGCACCTGGATGCAGGACACCGCGGGCACCTGGCTGATGACCTCGATCACCAGTTCGCCGCTGCTCATCGCTCTGATGCAGACAGCAGCCAGCCTGCCCGTTCTCTTTCTCGGACTGCTGGCCGGAGCCACCGCCGACGTCTATGACCGGCGCAAGCTGCTCATCGTGTGGCAGGTCTGGATGCTGGTTTCGGTTGCTCTGCTGGCCGTGCTCACCTTCTTTGGCTACATGTCCCCGTGGACGCTGCTCGCACTCACCTTCCTGCTCAACATCGGCTCCGCGATGAACAATCCAGCATGGCAGGCCATCGTTCCCGAACTCATCCCGCGCGAGTTGATCCCCGACGCAGTCTCGCTCAGCTCCGCCAGCAATAACCTCGCCCGCGCAGTCGGCCCCGCGCTCGGCGGACTTATGGTCGCTGCGTTCGCGAAGACCAGCAACGGCGCAGGCGCAGTCTTCTTCCTCAACGCCATCTCCTTCGCCGGCGTCATCTGGGTGCTCGTCAACTGGAAGCGCGTTCCGCTCTTCAAGAGCACGCTGCCCGCAGAGCGGATCGCCGGCTCCATGCGCTCTGGCCTGCGCTACATACGCTACGCTCCTGCGCTGCAAGCCTCCCTGCTGCGAGCGTTTGTCTTCACCTTCTTCGTCTCCGCTGTCTGGTCGCTGCTCGCCGTCGTGGCGCAGCGCGATCTCCACCAGGGAGCGATGGGATACGGGATTTTGAATGGGTCCCTCGGTCTCGGAGCCGTGATCGCAGCCAGCACCTTGCATCGGCTGCGCGCCCGTTTTTCAGCCGACACCATCATTGCCGCCTCGACCGTCGTTTACGTCATCACCCTGCTCATTCTCGCCTTCGTCAAGATCCCAGCGATCGTCATCGCCACACTGATCGCGGGGGGTTATGCCTGGACCAGCACCATGGCCACGCTTAACACCTCCGTCCAGCTCTCTGTTCCGGCGTGGGTGCAGGCGCGTGTGCTCGGAACGTATCTGATGACCTTCCAGGGCGGACTCGCGCTCGGCAGCGTGCTCTGGGGCCTGATCGCCGAGCACACCTCAACCGGCACATCGCTCACCGTTGCGGCTGTAGGACTTGTGCTCAGCTTTCCCATCGTGCGCCGCTTCCACATCCTTCACGGAGCCACGCCCGACCTGAGACCGTACCAATGGAAGAATCCCGCACCGCAGTTCGCCCTCGACTCCGAGCCGACCGCAGGGCCGGTACGCATCTCCATCACCTACATCATCCCGATTGAGAAGTACCCGGAGTTCACGCGCGCCATTCACCAGATGCGCGACGTCCGTCTCCGCGATGGAGCAATACGCTGGGGCATCTACCGCGACGTGAACAACCCGGAGAGCCTGGATGAGACCTTCGTGATGGAATCCTGGCTGGACTACCTGCGCTCGCGGGAACGAATCACCACTGCGGATGCACTCATTCGAGAAAGTGTCCGCGCTCTCCATCGCGGTAATACACCGCCAGTGGCAACGCACCAAATCTATGCGAAAGAGATCACCGATCCCAGCCCCTCCACCCATGAAGAGGCCGGGATGTAGTGAGAGTAGACTTGCTGTTGATGTAAAGGAAGGCAACCGCAGATTGCCTTCGGGAATGACAAACAAAGGACAAGGCGGACTCTACACCAACTGATACATTGCTCTAACTGCGAAGCGTCCCAAAGGCCATATCGATGAGCGTCTTTTCTTCGAGTTCATGCGCCTTGGCAGAGCCAGTTGCAGGGCTTGCACTGGCGGTGCGCTTGACGCTCGTCAACGCACGGTCGCCGACCATGCGCCGAAGCTGCGGCATCGCGTAGGAGTAAGCTCCCATATTCGCAGGCTCTTCCTGGACCCAGACAATCTCCTGCGCGTCTGGATGTTGATCGAGCGCCGCCTGTAACTCAGCCTCGGGCCACGGAAAGAGCTGTTCGACAAAGATGATGCCAACGCTCATATCCTTGCGCTTGGCGCGTTCGACGCGGAGGTTGTGGCCGATCTTGCCGCTGCAAATAAGCAGCCGCCGAGGATTCTTCACGTCGTTATCCGGCAGCACATTCTCAAACTGCGGCTTGCCCATTTCGGCAATGGTAGAACTCGCATCCGGGTGCCGCAACATGCTCTTTGGCGTAAAGACGATCAGCGGTTTCCGCCAGGACCGCAGCGCCTGCCGCCGCAGCAAGTGGAAGTATTGGGACGCATTCGAAGGCTGCGCGATCACCATGCTGTCATAGGCTGCAAGTTGCAGGAAGCGCTCCATGCGCGCCGATGAGTGCTCAGGCCCCTGGCCATCATAGCCATGAGGCAGCAGCATGACGATGCCCGAGAGCAGACCCCACTTGGCCTCACCAGCCGAGATGAACTGGTCAATGATCGTCTGCGCACCGTTCACAAAGTCGCCAAACTGGGCCTCCCACAGCACGAGCGCCTCGGGATAGTCGCGCGAATAGCCGTACTCGTAGCCAAGCGCCGCAGCCTCCGACAGAAGCGAATTGTGGACCTCGAAACGAGCCTGCGTCGGCGTCATATGCGCGAGCGGCGTGTAGCGAACCTCAGTTTCGGTATCGACCATCACCGAGTGGCGTTGGTTGAAGGTGCCGCGCTGCGTGTCCTGTCCCGAAAGGCGAACAGGGATGCCATCGACCACCAGCGAAGCATAGGCCAGCAGCTCCGCCGAGCCATAGTCGAACGGACGTTTGCCTTCGCCCATCTCTACGCGTTGCTCATAGAGCTTCTTGACCTTGGGATGGATGTGGAAGTCCGCTGGGTACTTCGACAGCAAACGCGACAACTCCAGCACGCGCTCGGCGGAGATGCCGGTCGTCAGTTGCTCATCCGCAGCACTCAACTCCCCGCCTGTATAGCCGTTCCAGTACTCGGGCAAGGTAGAGAGGTGCGGCCTGTGCTCCATCTTGGTTCCGGCCTGCTGCTCCGCGAAGAAGGCTTCCTGAACCGCCTTTGCTTCCTCTGTCGGGTCCACCCCGGTCGCCTTGGCGTAGACCTGGTAAAGCGGTGGATGATCCTTGATCGCCGCATAGCGACGCGGCTGCGTCACCGTGGGATCGTCCGCTTCGTTATGTCCGTACCGTCGATAGCCAATCAGATCGACGACAATGTCCGAACGGAAACGCTGGCGGTACTCCGTTGCGATGGTCGCGATCCGCATGACAGCATCAGGATCTTCAGCGTTCACATGAAAGATTGGGATCGGCAGCCGTTTGGCGAGATCCGTAGAGAAGCGCGTTGAGTTGGACTCTTCCGGCAATGCCGTGAAGCCCAGCAAATTGTTGGTAATGATGTGGATCGTGCCGCCGATATTGTAGCCCGCAAGCGAGGCCATATTGAGCGACTCGGCCGTGATGCCTTGTCCTGCAAACGCGGCATCGCCGTGCAGGATGAGCGGCAACACCTTCTTCCAGCTGCCTTCACCCATGCGAATCTGCTTGGCGCGCGCGCGTCCCATCACAACAGGGTTGACGGCCTCAAGATGGCTTGGATTCGAAGCAAGATGCAGCGCAATGGTCTTGCCATCGGCTGCGGTATAGGTGCCGGTCGCACCCATATGATATTTCACGTCGCCGCCACCGAGGGTGCTACGTGGATCGACGTCCTCGAACTTGGCAAAGATCTCGCGCGCAGCCCGGCCGATGGTGTTGGTCATCACATTCAGGCGGCCACGATGCGCCATCGCGATCAAGCAGGTGTTCACGCCATCGGCTGCTCCTGTCGCAAGGACGCGATCAAGGAAGGGGATAAGGACGGTCAGACCCTCAAGGGAAAAGCGCTTGGTCCCGAGGTAGCGTGACTGAATGACCTGCTCGAAGAGATCGGCGCGAATCAACTGTGTCAGTACATGACCCTGATCCGGCTTGGGAGCGGGCCGTTCAATCTGCTCCTGCAGCCACTGCCGCTGCTCCGTGTTCAGGATGTGCATGTATTCAACGGCAAACGTGCCGCAGTAGTAAGCACGCGCCTCTTTGGCAAACTCGCCCTCGGGCACGGCAACCGGAAACGGTTCTGGAGGAAGATATTGCTTGAGCGGATCGAGTGAGGCTTGCAGGTAGCCCCAGCGGCGAAAAATGTCGAAGGTCTGTTCGCGCTCAACGCTGCGATCATCTTTTGGGGCAGGGGCGTTTGGAGCAGGTCGGGGGCGGGTTTTGGTAGCCATTACGTCCTCAATGTGAACAAGACATCCACTGGTGCTAATGCAACCTGTGCCTGTTTATGCTAGACCTTTCGACGAAAGAACGCAGCGATCGGTGCGGTAATCGAGCGAAATGTGCGAGATAGTTCCCAGGTCGGCACGTCCCCGCCGCACCTTTCGTGGCTGCCGCAATCCCTCCATCGCAGCGCCTCTATATAGTTGGGAGATGAAGTTCGGATGGCGCATCCTGGGCGGCCTGTTCTTGTTGTCCGCGATGCTGTGTGGGGCGCAAACGCCACCTTCTCCCGATCGTCCCCTGCCCGATATCCCGGCCATGATGCACCAGGTCGAGGAGCACCAAAAAACCTCCGAAAAGCTGGTGAAAGACTACCTCTACCATTCCTTCGCGGTTCAGCAATCAGAGGACGATCATGGCGGCATAAAGAAGACGGAAACGTACGACGTCGACATCTTCTACGTAGCCGGCGTGCGGATCGAACGGCTGATCCGAAAAAACGGCAAGGACCTCACTCCAGACCAGCAGAAGAAGGAGTCGGAACGGATCGATAAGAAGATTGCCAAAGCCAAAGAGAAGAGCGAATCCGGTAGCGAAGAAAACGGTGTTGTCACGGTCTCCCGCTTCCTTGAACTCGGCAGTTTTAGCAATCCTCATCGAATCACCATGGACGGACGCGACACCATCGCGGTCGATTTCACCGGCAATCCGCAGGCAAAGACCCGCAACCGCCTCGAAGGTGCTATCCGCGACATGGAAGGGACCGTCTGGGTAGACGAACAAGACCGCTCCCTGCGCAAACTTCAAGGACACTTCGTCAATGCCTTCAAGGTCGGCGGCGGCCTGCTGGCAGACATCAAAAAAGATTCCCGCTTTGACGCGGAATGGACCAAGATCAATGGAGAGGTGTGGTTGCCCGCCTCAGCGAGCGGCTATGGCTCGATCCGCGTCTTGCTGTTGTTTAACTTCCACGGTTCACTGCGCGTGACGAACTCGAACTACCGCAAGTTCAAAGCCACGTCTACTATCCTGCCCGTGACAGGTATCGAGGAACCACCACCCGATGAGCCGAAGCCGTAAGGTTAAACGTGGAAAGGGACAGCCGAAGCCGTCCCTCCCGAAATCAGATAGTGCGGTGAATCTTAGAGAGGCTGGATGTCCGAAGCCTGCCAGCCCTTGGGTCCCTTGACCACATTGAACTGAACGGC
>JBDTDX010000102.1:0-8740 GCA_039922815.1 Granulicella sp. | reverse complement strand
CAGCCCCCGACCATGTCTGGGCGTTGGATGCACAGACCGGATTGAAGATTTGGGAGTTCAATCGTCCGTCAAAAGGAAATCACATTGGCCAGCGCGGAGTGGCCCTCTACAAAGACCGCGTCTATTTCGGTACGCCGGACGCCTACCTGGTTTGTCTGGACGCGCATACTGGCAAGAAGATCTGGGAAGTCCAGATAGCAGACGTGCAGTTCGGCTATTACCTGAGCGTGGCGCCCGTCGTCGTCAAAGGGAAGATCATTCTCGGAACCTCCGGCGATCAGACGGATATCCCACACTTCCTGGTTGCGGTCGATCCCGATACAGGGGCGGTGGTGTGGAAGACCGATAGTCTGCCAAAACCTGGCGCACCGGGGTCAGAGACCTGGCCCAATCCCAAGGCAATCAGCCATGGCGGCGGTCCGATGTGGCTGAGTGGCACCTACGATGCGGAGCTTAATCTTCTCTACTGGGGAACGGGTAATCCGCACCCCGTTGTTGATGGTGAAGGAAGAATGGGTGACAACCTCTACACCTGTTCCATCCTTGCGCTGAACCCGGATACAGGGGCCATCGTCTGGCATTTTCAGCCGTCTCCTCACGATACGCACGACTGGGATGCGGTTGAGACCCCCGTACTTTTTGACGCTGAGTTCAAAGGGAAACCAAGAAAACTGCTCGCGCAGGCGAGTCGCAACGGATATTTTTTCCTGCTCGACAGGAAGACTGGTGAAAGCCTTGTAACTTCTCAGTTTGTTCCTACTAACTGGGCCCGATCTATCGATAAGAAGGGGCAGCCCCTCTATGATCCTGCGAAGACCCCAAAGCTCGATGGAACTCTTATAGAAGGGGCGAGTAACGGTGGAACGAACTGGATGCCTCCGAGTTTCAGCCCCGAAACAAACCTGTTCTATGTGAATGCGGTTGAAGGCTTCAGTTATTGGTATCTGGCAACGGATGAAAATGGCGTTGCGGAGGACCACCAGGGTGGGGGAGCGCTTTCCCTGGTCAACCGCGCGTACCTGCTGGCGTTGGACTATAAGACCGGTAAGGTGCAATGGAAAAGAGATAGCGGTGGGAGCAGGAGCAGCGCTGGCATCCTTACTACTGCTGGTCATTTACTCTTCACTGGCGATGCGTCAGGGAATGTATTGGCACTTGATCCTTCCGATGGAAAGGTACTTTGGCACTCTCGTCCGGGTGGCACGATGAATAACGGTCCCATCACGTACGAGGTCGAAGGCAAACAGTATGTCGTCATGAATGTCGACGATATGTTGTTTGCGTGGACGCTACCGGAAAACTAGATCTCGCTCAACAAGTTAGGTCAACCACAAGCAGGCGCGGCAAGCAGTCCGTTACCGGTCGGACATGGACGGAGGGGTGCCACCAATATCCCAGTGTGTAGGCATGTTCGTCATCGTAAGCTTCAGTTCGCCGCCAGCCATTAACTGATCGTGCGTAAACCAGGAACGCTGATAGGGCTTGCCGTTCCACGTCGCTTTCTCGATAAAGACGTTTGCCGGAGAAGAGTTTACTGCGACGACCGAAAAGCTCTTTCCATTCGCCAGCTGAATTGTGGACCTTGGAAATGTTGGTGAGCCAATCAGATAGAAGTTCTGCGCCGCAACCGGAAAGAAGCCCATCTGGTTGAAGACGAGAAACGATCCCATCGCGCCTGAATCGTCATTTCCCGGCAAACCACCCAAGCCGGTGTGATAACTCGCGGGAAGAATAGCGCGAATAGTTTTTGCGGTGCTGCTCTGGTCACCGATCCAGTTATAGAGATAGGGCGCAAGGAATCCCGGCTCATTGCCGACGTCGTAGCGATATCGCCCAGGTGCTCCCGGAGCAAAGAAAAGGTCGAGGCGCTTCTTGAAGGCGGCTGGTCCTCCAGCGATCTGAACCACTCCGCGAATATCCTGCGGAACGTAGAGAGAGTAGGTCCATGTCGTTGCCTCGTAGAAGCTATCACCGTACCAGGTGCCAACAAGATGCGGATCAAAGTGCTCCTTCCACCTGCCATCATCGTGGCGCATCCAGATGAAGCCTTTTACATCGCCTCCCTCGGTAGGATCGACGGCATCAGCATCCCACAGCTTTTTCCAATTCTCCGCACGACCCGCAAATTTCTTTGCGTCGGCCTCATGGTGCAGTCCCTTGGCCATGAGTGCGACAGCGTAATCGTTCGCGGCATATTCCATGGATCGGGAGCCCGGCCGATCAGGCCCCCCGGCTGGATCGGAGTGCTCGATCGATAGGTATCCCAGGCGTTTCCACTCCTCCAGATCGCCGCGGCCAAATCGTATAGACGCGGATGATTCCACATCGGCATCGTGCACCATCGCACGATAGACGCGTTCCCAATCCAGGCCCGGAAGATGCTTTACAAATGCGTCGGTAAACATCATCTCTGCATCCGATCCGCCCTGGGTTCTACCGGCAAAATTACCGGATCGGCCATCCAGGAAGAAGTGGTCATGGTCTTGAATTTCGAGGAGAGACTGAAGGATGCTGGTAACTCGCTTCGGATCGAGTAATGTCAAGAGTGGCGTTGACGACCGGAACGTGTCCCAGATGCAGTAGAAGTCGTCATAGTAGGGCGTGGTGCTCTGCCACAGCGGATTTTCGCCCGTACGGTCTACCGGCATGAGCATCGAGTGATAAAGCCCGGTTGCAAACTGCTGGCGTTCACCCGCTGTGCCTCCCTCAATCTTTACCGTGGAAAGTTCTTTGTTCCATGCCGCAACGGCCGCTCTGCGTGTACCGTCAAAATCAAACTGGGCGACCTCATTCATCGCATTCTGTTTCGCCTGCTCGACGGAGACAAACGACACACCTACCTTGACCATCACCGGCTTTGCTCCGGGGGCGAACGTCAAGTAAGCCCCAGTGCTTACGATAGGTGGAAGAGACTTGGGCAGAGTGCTCATCGTGAATGGCATCTTGTAGCTTGCCGTCTTTATTCCTGGCCGCACGCTCTTGCCATCTTCCCAGGTGCCGCTGATGGTTGCAGGCGTATCGCTCACAAGGTAGAAGTACACTCGCATCGGTGTGGTCTGAATGTTCCAGCCCATGACCGATGCTTGCTCTCCAGAAATTTCTGTCGGCGACACTACCTTCACATCGGTGGAGTAAACTACCTGACTTTCTGGATAGCGGTGCGGAGAGTCGTGCCGTCGCATGAGAAGGTGTCCAACATCGACGAGCAGCGTGCGTTCTCCGGTTGCGGGATAAGTAAATCGATAAACAGGCGTGCGCCGCGCCGTAGTTACCTCCGCGCGAATGCCCGATCCGCCTAGCCCAACGCTATAGTATCCAACCTCGGCATGCTCCCCTTTGCGCGGTGCGGAGCTATGTGCAGGATCAGCCTTTCCCATCATCGGTTGAACGAGGATGTTGCCATACTTCGGACCACCGCCGGTGCCGGAGACATGCAACTGAGAGAAGCCGTTGAGATTGCCGGTTGCCTTCCAGCCAGCGTTTCCCTCATTGTCTCCATAGTCCGGTCCGGGCTTCGCCATACCAAAAGGAAGAGTTGGCCCAACAAAGACATTCCCTCCTTTATCTGCGCCAAGCATCGGATCAACCTCCGACGAGCTTTGTGCATAAGCGAGAACGGATGAGGCCAAAATAAGCAATGAGGCGGCGCGCGTAAGAAGGGTTCGCATACGAAGCAAATCTTATACTGCCAAGAGAACTCAGCGCGCGAATTCACACCTTGATACGGCTATTTTCTTTGCGGCTCATTGATTCAGCAATCAGCGATGCAGCAGGGTCATGCTTCTATGAGGATTGCCCGGGGTTAAAATAAACTCATTCGTCTCGCACCTATGACTACTCTTCTTCCCCGCAGTTTTTATTCAGAATCCCCCGAAGTAGTTGCGCGCCAACTATTGGGCAAGCTGATTACGCATCATCGAGCCGGCGAGAGACTCACAGGACGGATCATCGAAGTGGAAGCTTATCTCGGACTTTCAGATCCAGCAGCCCATACAGCCGTTGGCCAAACGCCGCGAAATTCCGTGCTGTTTGGGCCTCCGGGCTTCGCTTATGTCTATTTCATCTATGGAATGCATTACTGCCTGAACATGTCTTGTTTGCCGGATGGCGAGCCTGGTGGCGTCCTTATTCGAGCCCTAGAACCTGTCGAAGGGCTCGACACGATGGCCCGACTTCGCAAGCTTTCGATTCCTGCAAAAACGAAGCTGCTTACCTCTGGTCCAGGCCGTCTCTGTCAGGCATTGGGAATTACCCGCGCAACACACAATGGTCTGGACGTGACGCTTGGCGATTCGCCGCTACAGGTTCTTGATGACGGATTTCGGCCGTCCTCAATTCTCGTCACACCCCGTATCGGCATCAGCAAAGCGATGGATAAGCCCCTTCGTTTTATTGTGGATGGTTCAAAACCTCGGTGAAGTTTATTCTTTCCAGGCCGCGCCGTCAGGAAAGCTGAAATGCTCCAGCGTCTCAGGTAGAATCTCGGCGCTATAGCCGGGCGCGTGAGGAACAAGGTAGTGTCCCCTGCTAATCCTTACGGGGTCGCGAAAGTGTTCATGCAGATGATCAACATATTCAATCACCCGGTCCTTCAGGGTGCAAGAGACGCCCAGAAAATCGAAGATAGCGAGATGCTGTACATACTCGCAGAGACCGACCCCGCCAGCATGAGGACAGACCGGCACACCGAACTTCGCCGCCATCAACAGAATCGCCAGGTTCTCGTTGATCCCCGCGACGCGGCAGCTATCGATCTGGCAGACATCGATTGCCTGAGCCTGAAAAAATTGCTTAAACATCACGCTGTTGTGGCAGTGCTCTCCCGTAGCGACGCGTGTCGGCGAGATCTCGCGACGGATACGCGCGTGCCCGAGGATGTCGTCGGGGCTGGTGGGCTCTTCCATCCACCAGGGCTTCAACTCCGCGAGTTGCTGACTTCGTAGAATCGCTTCGTTCACTCCCCACTTCTGGTTTGCATCCACCATCATGCGATTGTCCCAGCCTATTTCCTCGCGCACGATGCGCCCGCGTCGCAGGTCGTCGGCCGCATCCCCTCCGACCTTCAGCTTGAAATGTGTCCAGCCCTCCGCAATTCCTTCACGACAGAGATGGCGTATTTTGTCATCGCTATAGCCAAACCATCCCGCCGAAGTGGTGTACGCGGGATAGCCGTGCTGCTCGAGTTGTGCGAGGCGCTCGGCCTGACCGGCCTTTGCTGCACGAAGAATCTGCAGCGCTTCGTCAGGAGTGATGGCATCGGCGATGTATCGGAAGTCTACCGTCGCTACAATCTGCTCCGGCGTCATATCCGCGAGCAGGCGCCAGACCGGTTTACCTTCTGCCTTTGCGTAGAGGTCCCAGACCGCATTGAGGAGCGCGCCGACCGCGAGATGGATGACCCCTTTTTCAGGGCCCAGCCAGCGAAATTGCGTATCACCAACAAGTTCCAGATAGAAAGCGTGCATGTTCGACGTGATGGCCTCAAGGGACCGGCCGCGAACAAATCCAGCGAGGTATTGCAATGCCCCGACGACAAGTTCGGTACCCCGGCCGAGGGTGAAGGTAAGGCCGTGGCCTTCAAGCGCAGAGTCGGTTTCCAGAATGCAGTATGCTGCCGAGTAGTCAGGGTCTTTATTGACCGCATCCGAGCCGATCTGCATGCGCGAAGTAGGGAACCGAAGGTCAATGATTCGGACGTTTGTGATGGTGACAGGTTTCAAAAGCAATCTCCGCAAGCAGTACGATAAAGTTTGGTAGTCGCCAGAGCCTGATCCAGGTAATGAGCGCTCAGGAAAACGCCTCGCAGATGGATCTTATTGCGCCCGCAAATTGTTCGTCAATGAAAAATGATTTGCACAGAGAATAAACCAGATCGAACGATTGCTTCTCAAATCTCCGCGGGGTGGGCGAGCCGCCAAAATCTCTTGTACGCTCGTAGACACTATGGAGGAGGCAGGCAAGCCCATGAAGCGCATTCTTTCTCGTCCCCCGGCGGTTCGAAAGTCAAACGACGCAAAAGCGTACTCCGCTCCGGCCCTCGAGAAGGGGCTGGACGTTATTGAGCTTCTCGCCCGTCAATCGGGGGGACTCACCAAGAGCAGCATTGCCCGAGAACTCAATCGCACCGTGTCGGAGGTGTTTCGGATGCTGGTGTGTCTTGAGCAGCGAGGGTATATCTCGCAGCTCGAAGGCGAGGCGTACTCGCTAACGCTCAAACTTTTTAAGCTCGTCCAGGAGCATCCCCCCACCGAGCGATTAATTGCCAATGCCATCCCGATCATGCATCACATCGCCCAGGAGACGTTGCAATCCTGTCACCTCGGGGTGATTGAGGATGGCCGGGTGGTCATTCTGGCGCAGGTCAATGCGCCGACGCGCGCGGGCTTCTATGTCAAGCTCGGTTCCACCATCGACGCTTTGGATGCCGCAACTGGCTACGTAATCCTGGCGCACCAGGACAAGGCTGTGCGCGACAGGACGCTTCGTGAATGGCAGGAGAAGACAGGAAAGCAGCTTCCGGCAAGCATCAACGGACATTTCGCTCGCATTCGCCGCGCTGGATGTGAAAAGCGGGCAAGTTATCAGGTGCGGGGAGTGGTCAATATCACCTATCCCATCTTTGGAGATCGAGGCTTCGCTGTCGGAGCCATAACCGTACCTTTTATTCAACATGCGCAGGCTACCTCGACGCCTGCGAAAGTCGCATCTGTCCTTCAGCGTTATGCCATGGAGATTACCGCTAGCATCGGTGGCAAGAAATAGTTTGGCGCTCGCCATCTCAAGGGAGTGGGAGCGGTGCAGAAACAAATCAGGCTAGTTTGGCTAACTTAACGCGCGGTCAAGATGAACATATCCACCGTCAACGACAAGTTGCTGTGCAGTCGTGTGTGAGGACTGAGTTGGAGACAGCAGAAAGACTGCCGCTGCGCCTATCTCCGCAAGCGTCGTCATGCGATGCCCCAGCGGAATGCGAGCCGTAATATGTTGCAACTGTCCCGCAGGATCATTCAACGTATCAAGCCAGCGGTGATAGAGGGGTGTCATTACTTCTGCGGGCAGTATCGCATTCACGCGGATTCCAAAAGGAAGTAACTCGGCTGCCCATTCCCTCGTCAATGCAAGTTGCGCTCCCTTCGCTGCAGCATACGCGGAGGTTCCACCCTGTCCAGTCAACGCTACCTTGGAGCTGATATTCACGATGGACCCACGTGACTGCTTGAGCATCGGTAGAGCGTAGTGAGCAAGGGCGTAGTAATGCAGCAGGTTGAGGCGAAGGCTGTCCATGAATCGATCTGGGCTGCCATTCTCCAGGCCAATACCATCGTTCACTCCGGCATTATTGACCAGTCCATCGATGCGACCATAGGTGCGTTCAACCTGTTCGATGGCGCGCTTGCACTGGTCCATCTCCGCCAGTTCGGTAGTAATCAATTCACAGCGCTCGTTCTTTCGACGCATCTCGTCCATAAAATCTATTACATTTTGCGAGGCACGACTCAATACCACCACCTGCGCCCCTTCCGCCAGGCATGCGCGAGAGATACCTTCGCCGATTCCAGCGCCGCCACCGGTGACGACGATGACTGCGTCTTTGAGTCCAAGCTCCATTGGGGCCCTTTCATCTTGCAGAAGATTAGAGGAGTTGCTGTCGATTCAGTATCTCGCCAGTAAGGGGAGGATAAGGATTATCGACTCAGGAACGTGCGAAAAGCGCGATCCCTTTCGGCGGCCCATCCGTCCTACAGTTGCTTCTCAACGAGGTCTTCCGCACTTTCAGCCTTGCGTATCGAACGTGCAAAAAAGATACTCATAGAGAGTTTGTAGCTAGAGGTATCTGAATGTGTCAAATGAAATTGAAATTTTATTGACGAAAATATAGTGACACACATACACTTCACCGGGTTCCCTTGCTTTCTATCGTAGGCTTGTGGCGGGTCACACGGCAGTCGATCTTCATGCTGAAAAATAGCTGACATGGTGTCAAACAAAGGATTTTGTATGGCTTCGTTGAAAGGGATCGCCGCAACATGCTGAAGACAGGTATCCTCAATCCGCAGATCAACGAGTTGCTCAGTCGCGTACGGCATACTAATACGCTTGTCATCGCCGACCGAGGGTTCCCGTTCTGGCCGCAGATTGAGACGATCGATATCGCGCTTATTGATGACATTCCGACCGTGCTGAATGTTCTCCAATCGCTGCTCCCTAACTTCAAGGTCGGCTCCGTATGGATGGCAGAGGAATTCCGGCAAGTAAATATGCCAGAGGTGATCGAACAATTTGTAGACACGTTGCCAGTTATCCTATGGTTGCCACACGTCGCACTTAAGCAGCGCGTGCCCTCTGCTATCGGGCTCATTCGTACGGGAGACACGACCCAATATGCCAACGTGATTCTAGAGTCGGCCTGAATGCCAGGGAACCCATGATCCAGTCGGCGCTATCCCAACCTCTTCCTGCTCGGCCTTTACGCATCGATGCGCATCACCATCTCTGGAATTACAGCCGCACCGAATACGACTGGATCTCTGAGGAGCTGCAGGTTCTTCAGCAGGACTTCCTTCCTGACGACCTCGAAAGCGTACTGGAAGTCGCTCACATCGATGGATCGATCGTTGTGCAGGCGCGGCAAACGCTCAAAGAGACAGGGTGGCTGCTCACACTGGCCAATTCGAACGCGAAGATCTTCGGAGTTGTAGGGTGGGCCCCCATCGCCGATAGCAGTTTTCCAGAACTGTTG
>JBDTDX010000101.1:0-4686 GCA_039922815.1 Granulicella sp. | reverse complement strand
TTAGCAAAACAGCCGTTAAAAGACACCGCTAACTTTAGCGGATTTCTGAGGATTTCGCGTACTTTCTGGCAGTCGGGATGGGTGCCTGCTAATCGACGGAGTAGCGTTGCTCCCCGGCAGGAATCGGGATGGTGAGGCGATTCTGCTGGGGAGGGAGGGAGCAGACGGCGCCGGGGGAATAGGCGCAGGGGGGATTTTCGGCTCGATTGAAGTCGAGAACTACGTTTCCCGTACGACCGATGCCCTGACTTGGCGGATCAGCATGGAGAATGCGGCCTTCGACCTGGGTGCTGGTTTTGCTCGTAGCGTCGCGAAAGAGGAAGAGGAGTCCACTCTGGCCGTTCGCGATGGGAAAGAGGCGGACCGTTTGTCCGTAGAGGACGAACTCAGCCATGCCGGGGGAGGACTCATCGGTGATCTGGCCCAAGGTATTGGGAACGGCAAGGCTGCCCGCAAAGCCGGAGGGAATCCAGTTGGCGGTGATCCGAAATCGCAGATCGGGAATATACCAGCGCAGAGGGCGCGGATGCTCCTCGGTGGCGGCGATGCTCGCAGCGCGCTGGGAGCGCCATTTCTCGAGGTTATAGGTGTAGGCGAAGTCCGGGTGGGTGGAAGCGACCTGCGTGGTCAGGAAGCGCGGGGCAGCGAGTTCGGGATTGGGAGTGTCGCTCATCTGGTTGTAGGAGTTCTGGGCATAAAGGTCTAGATGCAGGATAAGGGAGAAGACGGCGAGAAGAAAGAGTGGACGCATTGATGTGGCTCCGGCGAGAGCGCAGGTGTTCGGCTCAGGCAGGTGGCGGCGATAGTCGTGGTGGATTTGATTGTTATCTATTTCAATCGAAGACGACGATTTCTGCTTCCTGCCTTGTTCAGGGAAGTGTGGACTCGAATGTTTTGTACCGGCGTTCGAGCTCCCACTGTTGGGTCGCACGCTCGCTGGTCCTAAGGAACGCTACGCAATTTTTAGAGGGGCTTTCGGCTCCGAGGGGTTGGGCATCGCAAGGGGAAACGGTGCGCGTGAAGTCGTCAGGCTTCCACCAGAGGCTGGGCCCGGGAAGGAAGCTGTGCTCAAGCGAGGTGCGGGCCATGGTTTTGATGTTGAGATAGCCGAGGTTAAAGTCGGTGACGGCGCGGACGTATTCGTGGGTAAGGTCGATGCGGGAGACGCCTTCATCATCGGTAGAAAGGGCTACGGGAACGTGTGCGGCACGGTAGAGAGGAAATGGGTGATGGGTTTTGGAGATATCGAGAATGACGTCGTTCGAGGTGAGGTTGATCTCGACCATTGTGTGATGGGCCGCCATCTCTTTGAGCAGAGCGTGGGGATTGTCTTCGTACATAAGGTCAACGCCGTGTCCGATGCGCTCGGCGTGGCCGAGTTCGACGGCCTCGCGGATATGAAAACGTAGGCCATCTGGCGGGACCATGCCCGGGGCCAGTTCTCCGGCGTGGAGGGAGATGTGGACCTTGGGATAGACGCTGTGGAGGTAGTCGAGCATCTGCATCTGGCGGTGGTACTCAGACATCGCCATGTAGGCATCTTCGGGCTGGACGAAGTTGATGCCGACTACGTGGGGGTCGACGGAAGCTAACTCGAAGTAGAGGAGAGTCTGGGCAAATACCTGCTGTGGCGGGAAGGCGCGGAGAATTTGGCCGAGAAAGCGGATCTGGACGGAGCAGGCAGAACTATGTCCCTCGCCAATCGAGTCTCCAGATGGAATCTGTTCTATTCCCGACTGCTGAGTTGCAGGGCATCCCTCCATTGCGTCTCGCTTGGCCTCGGCATCGGCCAGCTCCTTCCGGTCAATAGCGACTTCCTCGCGCAGGCCGGCCGCAAGCAATGCATTGCGAAGCTGTGCGAGTTGCTCCCGCGTGACCTCCTTTTGCCCTCCCAGCCTGGCCGCGGGTAAACCGGTTCTGGCGGGCCAGTCTAATTCGTAACCGAGCTTTGCTGCATGTTTGAAGGTGAACGTCTTCATGACTTCGAGGTACTGCTCGTTCTGGGCAGCGGCACGGGTGGCAACTTCATTGAGCCATTCGCCGGTGTGGTCCTCAAGCGCTCCGTAGCGGTCGAAGGTGGCGAAGAACTGGTCGTGGCCGCTGATGCCGGACGTGGGGACGAAGCTGCGCATGGAGAAGGAGTCAACGAGATTGTCGTAGAGCTTCTGATTTTTGAAGACGGAGGAGGCAGCGACCTGGCCCTGGGTACAGACGGGCTGCGGAGGAAGACTGCGGGTGGTCCCAACGTTTTTTGTGAAGCTGAGGGCTGCGGTATCGACACAGAGATTGTCGGCGGCAGCGTCCTGGAGGAAGGTTTCGGCATAGATGGCACCCGAGAGATGCATATGAAGATCAGCGCCTTTGGGCATGCGGGCGAGGAAGGCGTGAAGCTCGAGCGGGTTCGATTTAGCGGTATTGAAGGCACGAAGGGCGCGCTGGTTCGGCGCTTGCGGGAAAGCGGGCAGAGCTACGAAAAAGAAAACGACGAAGCGGAAGAAACGGCGCATGGACTTCCCTATTTTGTTGAAAGTGAAGATAAGGATAACGCGGGTTTGGCGGAAGCGCGTTGGATTGCTATACTTGGGAAACGCCGGAGCCATCGGTTCTCTTCTGGTGGCGATCATCCCCGAACAGTTGCATGACTGGATGGATGGATAAACGGATGGAAGTGTGCCCGGACGATCTTGGCGGTCCCGGAGCGCGGTTGGAAGCAGCCAAGGCCAGATAGCTCAGTGGTAGAGCGCGGCCCTGAAAAGGCCGGCGTCGGCGGTTCGATCCCGTCTCTGGCCACCACATTCTAAAGTGGTTACGGGAACTTCCCCAAAAAAACGCAACCCTAACTCAACCCAAGTTAGCAATTTGCGCCGGATTAGTTGCACTGTCCGGTTTATTGAATTGGCTCGCTGCAGCGAGAAGACCGTCTACGATCCTGCTGTGGGCGCGCCGCTTTGATGGGGTGACAGCCTTCGCGTAGATGTCGAGCGTCTTCTTGCTGTTAGCGTGCCGCATCAGCTCCTGCGTCACCTTGACGTTTTCATCGTTGTCGATCAGCCATGTAGAGATGGAACGGCAGAAGGTATGCCAGCCAACCGGAACAGTAATGCAGACCTCCCGGGCGGCCTTCCGGAGATGGTTCGCGACCAGCGCGTTTCCGCGATACGGCTTCTTGCCCTTCATCCTCGGACTTGCGAAGACCCAATCAGTAGGAGCAGCGTGTGGCGTCTCTTACCGCCATCGAGTCAATGAGTCGATTACGGAAGCGGCAAGCGGGATACGACTCTTTGAAGCATCGCTTTTTGTAGTCCGACGACGTTGTAGACAATGCCCCGCTGTACATAGGCAACACTGGTTTCAAAGTCGATATCGTCCCAGCGTAGCGCCGGCAGTTCGCTCGCCCTGAGGCCTGTGGTGGAATCGAGCCAGGCCATAGTGCGCACCAGTTCCTTGAGACGAGAAAGGACTGCCATTGCCTGCTCCTGAGTGAGAATGATGTGCTCCTTGGTGGAGCGGCCACTCTGCCTCACGAACTTGACTGGAATTTGCCTGCGCGTTTCTGGGCAAGAAGCCATGACGGATGCCGTGGCGAAAAAGAACGCTCATGATGTTACGTATCTTCAATCGAGTCCCATTCGCCAGTTTGTGGTCGCCACGACCTAGTTCCGAGAGCCAACCTTCGATGAGGATCGGCTCCATCTGACTGATGGGAGTCTTTCCCCAACGGGGAAGAACCCACCGCTTGAGATTGCGGCGATTCCCCTCGATCGTTGAATGAGCTTTCGGGGCTCGAGCTTGCTCCTGATCCACATCCAGTTCCCTTGCGATGTAGTGGGCGGCAAGCTCGCCGGGGAGGCCCGTGGCGTGGTGCTGTTGATCCGAAACGCCTCGGCAGCCCTTTCGGCTGCTGCCTTGGTGCGGTATTCGAGAACGGTGCCAATCACGCGATTGTTTTCCTTCCTCGAACCATCCGCTAGGGTATTCAAATAGCGAAATACCCACACATCCGGTCCCTTACGACGCGCGACGCGTCGGACACTTCCCTGCTGATAACGTGTCTTGCTCAATTCGGTTTCCCCCGATTTGAGGAACACGGATGGCACTCCGAGTTTACACTCGCCTGCAGCCACTCATGGATCTCGGAGCGCAGAAAGCGCCATGTCTTGCGCTTTCCCTCTCCTAATGGATAGGCCGGCACGATCCCGTCCCGAGCCATCTGCTGTACGGTTCTGTGGTGAATCCCGAGCATCCGGGCTATCTCGATGTCGTCCACAAAATACTCGACTGGCACGGATACACCGACGATGCTGCTTTCTCTTACAATCACAACTGTTGCCTCTTGCTGAACCGCGTCTTGAGACGTCGGGCTGCACCGGAGTTCATTGGTTGCTGCTGGGTTCGAGTTTCTAGAGAGCCCAGCCTGAGCCAAATGCAGTCAAGCCTCGGTTTCGACTTCCCTACAGGGGCCGGGTGAAGACGCAGATCCCTAAAAATGGCCAAGTTGATCATTTCAAAATGCTTAGCAATATCCCTATAATCTGTAATACTTGCAACTATGCAAGTATCTAGCGAGAAATACGATCTACTCGTTCGATCGATCGCCCCATCTGGCAATCTGTTTTTGGTGCTTATACTGCAGGAACTCCGCCGGCAAGGTCTAACATTCGTCGCGTTCTATGCCTTGCAACGAAC
>JBDTDX010000100.1:0-7707 GCA_039922815.1 Granulicella sp. | reverse complement strand
AGATGTATATCGCAGCAGTGCGTATCGCGGACGACTTCAAGTGCGATGCCATTGGCATTCAATATCAGCAGGGGCTGAAGGATGTGTTGCCTGCATCGGACCTTGCAGAGGGTCTTCTCAATAACTCCGACCGTCCGCCGGTATTCTGCCGCCAGGGGAAGCGGGAGCTCTATGCAGGCAAACCGCTGCCTCATTTCAACGAGGTGGATGAATGCGCCGCCGTCGACGCCCTGGTTACCAATCGCGTCTGGAGCGTGCTCGGCCTGCCGCCGGAAACCACACTGCACGACCTGCGTTTTGGCGAAGATTACGACGGAGACTTTGTGTGGGTCTTCGAGATCAGCGGCGCGGTTCCTCCTGCGCATTTCGCCGGAGGCTACGCCGGGGCAAGCAGCGAACGGCAGCCCCCGATGTATTTCCGGCTTGGCGGCGGCAGCCTGAAAGGAATCAGTCGCCCAGGTGAGATTGTGTGGAGTCGCGTCTTTGTGGAAGACAACAGGCTCAAAGCGGATCTGGGACGTGCCACTGTCGTCGATCTGCCGCGTGCGGAGACGGATCGCCGATGGGCTGCGACCACACCGCAATGGCCTATTATGAGCGCGGTGTTGCACGGGGTTTCGCGCGACGCGATGATGGCGCGTCACAAGGCAAACCATATTCAGGTTGCGTACGCCGACGATGCCGCCAGCGCCGACGAGGCTCTGCTGGCCAAAGCAGAATGTTTCGCCGCCATGGGACTTGAGGTTGCACTGTGCGGTGTCGATCCACGAGCCGGCCACCTCCCTTCAACCATTAAATAAAACTGAACCTTCTTCTTCGCAGCCGCCGAAAGGTCTTCGCTTTTTCAGCGGCTGCGTCGCAACTGCAAACGGGCTCAGAACAGCGGACGACGTTATAAACTGTTCACTGGCGAGCAGAGCGCCTCATGGTGAATTTTCAGGATGCGAGTATTTCAGCGGATGCTACGGGTGTGTGTCTTTGTAGGGTTTGCGTGGACAGCCGTCGGCTCCAAGGGGTTGGCTCAGCATCTCAAGCTGGAGGATGCGCGCGAATCACTGCCTGTGAATGGCGCAGCGAATCAAGGCGGTGTCGTTGGGCAGACAGCCCCGTCGATGCCTGACTATACAGATTCTCCCTGGATGGCGCAGGCGGAATTTGATCGTGCCGGCTCGACCAATGTACCGATGGATAGCTGGATCTATCCTGCGCTGGAGCGGCTTGCTGCGTTTGGGCTCATTCCCACGCAGAGCATCTCGATACGTCCCTGGACGCGGCGGGAGTGCCTGCGTCAAGTGAATGAGGCGTTCGAACGTGTCACGCGAGAGGGGGCCCTGAACGCCTCCGGGCAAGCGGAGGCAGAAAAGCTGCTTGACGATCTTCACAAGGAACTTTCTTCGGAAAGAAGCTCCAGCAATACTGCAACGCTTGAATCTGCCTATGTTCGGGTAGGAACGATTGCTGGTCCAGCTCTGGCCGACAGCTACCACTTCGGGCAGACCTGGTGGAACGACTTCGGCAGACCGCTCGGCCGTGGCAGCAGCTTTATCGAAGGCTTTTCGGCGCGGGCCAACGCGGGGCGCTTCTTCGCCTATGCGCGCGAGGAAGCGCAACATGGGCCGGGCAATCCAGCGCAGTCCGCTGCCATAGTTAAACTCATTAACAAGCTGGATACGCAGCCGAATTCAAATATGCCTGCCATTGCTCCTATACTGGCGCAGAGTGCCTATCAGAGGTATCGCCCCATCGAACTTTATGCTGGTGCGACCTTTGCAGGGAATGCGCTTTCCATAGGCAAACAAGAGCTGTACTGGGGGCCGATGGTGAGTGGACCGCTCTCCTTCTCCAGCAACGCAGAACCCACGTGGAATGTTCGATTTGTTTCGACGCGCCCTCACTCTTTTCCGGGCTTTTTCGCGCCACTCGGCACCTACAAATTCGACGTAGTGGTCGGCAAGCTTTCCGGTCATAACTACCCGGCCAGGCCTCTCTTCAATGGTGGCAAACTTGCATTGAATTTTGGCGAAAACATTGAGATTAGCGTCACGCGATGGTCTCTTCTGTGTGGAGTCGGACACCCCTGTACACCCCATGCGTTTCTGCGTAACCTTACGAGCCATGCTTCGACTGGGCTCAATGGCGGCGGAGGAAGCGGGGGGTACGCCGATCCAACGGACCCTGGCGATCGAAAGAGCGGCTTCGATTTTCGCTTTAAACCGCCAGGCCTGAGCAAGCTCGTAACGATCTATGCGGATTCGTATGCTGACGATGAACTCGTTCCGGTCGAGGACCCAAATCGCTCAGGATTCAGCACGGGTATCTATTTTGCGCGGCTCCCTTTGCTGCCCCACATGGATCTTCGCGTGGAGTCGAACTCGACGAATCCGTATGCGGGAGATAAGAGGCTAGGCGGGTTCCTCACGTATTGGAATAATCAATACTTGGACGCGAACACCAACAAGGGCTTTCTTCTTGGGAACGCAGTGGGGCGTGACGGACGATCTCTGGAAGGACATCTCGGGTACTGGTTTTCTGGACGATCCCGAGCAGAGCTGATGTACAGGCAGAACAAAGGCGGCCCAAATTTTCTCCCAGGCGGCAGCACGATCACAGATGTCTCCTACAAAGAGTCGTTTGCGCTCGGCAAAGATTGGACGGTGGACACGTTCGCACAATATGAGCGGTTTCTGATTCCGTCCATGACGCCGGGAGCGCAACACAATATGAGCGGTCGATTCCAGATCACGTGGAATCCCCAGTTGCGCCTGCACCAGGCTCAATAGTCGCGGTTATTTTTCTCCAACTGTGCCGGGCGTCGTATTGGCGTCCTCGGGGGCGGAGGGATTCAAGTGGCCCAGCCGATTCTCCGGGGTGTTCGAACGGACCCCGGTAGGGCCAGGACCAGCGGTCGCCGGATTGTCGCCTTTGGGGCCAGAAGGCTGCGCTTTTGCATCGTTTTCAGCCGATATTCGGGAAGACGATTCAGGTTTATCAACCGGGTTTGTCATCGATACCTCGTGGCCGTTCTCATGCTTAGGAGCGCCGTACCACAGCATGGGTTGCTCGGCCATCGTGCAGGCGCTTAGAAAGGTTAATGCAGTAGTAGCCATGAGGCAGTAAGGATATGCATATCGTCGGTGTGAGATACCCGGGAAGACGCTGCTTGGAGCAGTTCTTGCAATGGTGTAAATCCAGATCTCTACGGCAACGATAGAAGAATCCGATATGCTGGAGGTAAGCTAAATATAATCGACGTATTCGGTTCAACGATAAAGAGATGTCTTTATGCACGAGACAATAGCCGCAGGCAGCTTGCTCAAGCTGACGAAATAAATGAACGGCAAGTCAGGAAGAATTGTTTGAAACGAGAAGCAGTGATGATGGTTCAAGCGTGGCGTCGAATAGTTTATGCGTGTGCATTCATATTGATCCCCTGTTGCCTGCCTCTGGGAGGTATCGCTCAGAGCATGTCCGATCAGGACAGTCTTTCAGGAATGACGGGCCAATCGGTAAGGCAAGGACAATCTGGCAACGGTATAAATTTGCCGCAGCAAGCTGTTCCGAACCAGGTTGGGCCAAAATCACTGGATCAACTCGATCAGTCGAATTCTCGAAATAGCAGCCTCGACAATAACTCACAAACTGAGCGCAATTTTCGCGCTCCCGTTCGGAATCCTCTCGAACCAGTGCCTCTCACGGCTTTCCAGCGTCTTGTTGCAGCTTCTATCGGCAGAGTGCTTCCGATCTTTGGGTCCAATTTATTTACGAATATCCCGTCTACATTCTCCCCTGTTGATCGCATTCCAGTCACTCCTGATTACGTAATTGGACCAGGAGATGAACTCCTCATTCGCATGTGGGGGCAAGTGACTCTCAACGGGCATTTCACGGTAGATCGTGCTGGAGATGTGTTTCTTCCACAAGTTGGTGCGGTGCATGTCGCCGGTGTCCCGTTTGACAAGGTGACGGATCTCCTGCGTTCACAGATCGGGCGTACCCTTCGGAACTTCGATCTCAATGTAAACATGGGTCAGTTGCGTTCCATGCAGATATTCGTCGTGGGCGAAGCGAAACGGCCTGGAAGCTACACCATCAGCTCCTTAAGCACTCTTGTGAACGCAATATTCGCTAGTGGCGGTCCAACACCTCTAGGGAGCATGAGAAATATTCAGGTCAAACGTGGCAATCAGACGGTTGCGAACTTTGACTTTTATGACCTGCTTTTGAAGGGCGACAAGTCAAAGGACGTCCCGCTTATGTCTGGCGATGTGATTTACATTCCGCCAGTGGGCCCCGTCGTTGCTTTGGCTGGGGCAATCGACGTGCCGGCACTCTACGAAGTAGAGCCCACTTCGACTGTGAAGGATGTGTTTGCATTGGCTGATGGGCTATCGACCTTGGCGCAAGATAGAGCGATACACGTCGAGCGCATAGTGCATCATGATTCCCGTTCCATCCTGGATATAAAACTGGATGCCGAAGGTATGGCAACGCCGGTCAGAGATGGCGATATTATCGAGGTTTCTCCAATCGTTGACCGGTTTAAAAATTCAGTAACTCTTCGCGGCAACGTGGCAGATCCGAGACGATTTGCCTGGTTCCCCGGCATGCGGATCAAAGACCTGATTCCAGATAAAGATGCTTTATTGACGCGCGATTATTGGCAGCAGCGCAACCTGCTCGGCTTGCCTGTTCTCGATTCCACGCCGGACGTGAGGCGTTATGCTCCGGATGCACCCGTCGCACAAGTCAACGGTATTGGAATCGGGCCAGTTAAAACTCCAGAGCTTTTGAATGCGGCAAATGGCCATGACAGTGACACAAATGTGTATGGAAATAACCCATTACCCGCACCCACATCGAACAGCGCTTCCGCCAGCGCTACTCAAAATTCTTCCACTGGCAAGCTGATATCGCAGGGGGATCTTAGCGCCAGCAACAATAGCAAAACACGTGTCGGTACTCAGTCTGATATACAGGATGAGGGCTCCAACATCGCATCGGGAACGTCTGTAAGTGCGGCTGTCACGGGAGTGGCTCAACGTTTTCCGGTCAAAAATACTGTGATTTTGAGCGCGCCTGAAGTTGATTGGGCCTACGCAGTAATTGAGCGCCTGAATCGTAAGGATCTCACAACACAATTACTGCCGTTCAATCTCGGGCATGTTGTCTTGGATGGCGATAGTTCGCAGAATCTTGAGCTGGAGCCAGGTGATGTAGTTACGATTTTTTCGAAAGCCGACATTCGAGTACCGCAGGCACAGCAAACAAAATACGTGCGCCTCGAAGGAGAATTCAATGCTTCGGGCACCTATAGCGTCTCTCCAGGGGAGACATTACGGCAGCTCGTGGCTCGTGTCGGCGGTCTAACCAACAAGGCATATCTATATGGTTCGCAATTTTCACGAGAATCCACTCGTGTTCTGCAACAGCAGAGGCTGAACGACTACGCTGCTGATCTCGACCGACGCATAAGACTTGCTGAAGCGAACAGCGCAATGAGTGCAATGAGCCCACAAGACCAGATTGCCGATGTGGGTGTGCTCAACAACGCCCGCGATGTTGCGATGCGTTTACGACAGCTGAATGCATCCGGGAGAATTGTTTTGAATGTGCATCCGGACAGCAAGACTATCGCCGATATCCCAGATATTACTTTAGAGGATGGAGATACGTTTGTGGTTCCTCAGGTGCCGACGAACGTGGACGTATTTGGCGCTGTTTATACCCAAAGTTCTTTCCTCTACAATCCAAAGAAGCGAGCGGCGGATTACATCCGTCAGGCTGGTGGAGGAACTCGTACAGCCGATACCCATCGCAGCTATATCGTAAGGGCAGATGGATCTATTACTAGCCGCCAATACTCATCCACTCTCTTCGCGGGCAACTTCGACGGAACGCATCTCAGTCCAGGGGATGCTGTGATCGTGCCTGAACAGGTAGATAGACGCCCGCTACTTCGCAATTTGGTTGACATTGCAACCATCGTAGGACAGTTTGGTCTAGGATTTGCCGCGATCAATGTCCTAAAATAATAGATACACTGGCTCGCTGGACATGGAGGCATTTACTAATTTCACTTCGATATGATTGGAGTCAACCACATCAGTCGTGTTTCCTGTAGGCGGTGTTCGCGCTTCGCAGATGCGCGCGAATATCAGCTAACCTCTCCCTAGAGAGTATCCAGACTACACTTAGCATCATGCCTAAGATAGCTGCTCCGAATACAAAATAGGTGCGTAGTGGCCACGAGCGTTTATCTGGCACAATGGCGGCGTCCACGACTTGCACGACTGCACCTTGGCGCGCTTCATCAACCTTGGCAGCTTCATACTGTCGTGCGAGAAGGCTAAAAATAGTCTCGTAGTATTTAACATCTCGTGACTTGCGTACATATTCAAGACCAGCTTGTTGCAAATTTCCTTTAGGAATTAGAACTCCGCTCGAGACTTCATCGCCTCCGACTGCACCCATTTTTCTCTGCTGAGCCTGTAAGCCTGCCAATTCCTGTTCCGCCATCTGTATATCGGAATTCTCATTGGTTCCGAACGAACGCATTCCTTGAATCTGAACCTCTTTCGCAGCGATTTGAGCATGTAATTGGGCCACTAATTCGATGACTGCTCGAGCCTGACTATCCAATTGGATCATTCCGGTTTTCTGTTCGGTCTTTTTAAGATCCTCTTCGGCAGTGGCGAGATTATTCTTAGATTGTTCCAATTGTTGCTCGAAAAACAGCCTGCGTTGTGAGGCCTCGGTGACGGCAAGCGTAGCGGATTGCTTCTTAAACTCCTCAACGTATCCGTTGGCAAGATCCGCAGCGCGTTGAGCATCGCGGTCGGTGACGGAGATGCGAATCAGGCCATCTTTGGTTCCGCTATCGATATTGACCCGGCTTTCGAACTTCTTTCGGGCATCGGATCTGTATTTCTTGTGGTAAAGGGCTGGAAGATGGAAGCGATCAAGCATCGCATCTTCGACCGTACGGCTCTTGAGCAAAGCAACCTGAAGATCATTTGGGTTCTTCAATCCTCCAAGACCACCCCCCGCCAACGAAGCGACTGATCCGAGACTGCCGCTAAGCTGCGCCAGGAGAGCGGAGCCACTGGAACTACTTTGCTGGGGGGGCAAAATAACTATCGTTGCCGTATAGAGGCTTGGCCACAAAAGTGAGGCAATCAGACCTATAAGAGCCGCGCCGAGCGTGGCTTTTATGAGAAATCTCCATTTCCGGACAACCTCAATTGACAGATCGAGCAGGGAAATCTCTTCTTCGGTTGGAACCGTCGGCACCGATCTTGCGCTTTCGGCGCCGCTTAGCACTCGCGCTGATTCTTCTACATGGCTCACAAACAACATGTTCTCATACCTGCTGCTCAAATTTCGAGAAGCTCCCTCAAAGCAACTTGATCTGTGAACATCAGTATCGTTGGTAGAAAATCAGATATCGGTGTCTACTGCGGATGAGTGGCCATGTGTCCGGATGACCCTCGCAGGGGAACCTGCTGCTATAGAATAATCTGGGATATCGGAAGTAACCACTGAATTCGCCCCTATCACACATCGCTTGCCGATACGGACGTTTGGGAGAACCATAGTACCCATTCCAATTAGGGTGCCCTCTCCGATTTCGACATATCCCTCGTCGTCCATTACTTGTGCTGCAGGATTGGTATTTTCCATGGACTCCATCCATGGGTGGACGGCGTC
>JBDTDX010000099.1:0-2384 GCA_039922815.1 Granulicella sp. | reverse complement strand
GCACCAGCTGCTTATCAGCAATCGCGCCCGACAGCGTGCTCCCAATCTCACGGCAACGGACCGCTTCGTGCTCGGCCTGACCACGCTGTTCGTCAGCCCGCGCAGGATCCCGAAGCTTGGCGCGCTCATCAAGCCGGCCACGCTATTCAAATTTCACAAGGCGTTGGTCAGCCGCAGGAGAGTAGCGCGGGGAGTCTCACCGCCGCGCTCTCGCAGAACCGGACGTGAGACTCTCGCCTCATACGGCTCCCATCATGGAACCACGCCTGGGCATCAGCTGCCAGTGGGCAAACAGCGCGGGATCGCGCCGAGAGATCCGGGCTATCCAACGGCTTGCTTTGCGCACGTGACGCCTTAGCTTCTTGTATTTCCTACAGGCCCAACGGGCCAGCGCGTAATCCAGTGGTTGTAGAGTTCGGTAAAGCACCGAGCGATAAAAGCGCCCGTAATATTGGATCCATCCGCTGATGGTTGGGTTGTGTTGGTGCGCGAGTTCCTCCAGTGATTGGCTGCTGCGAAGATGCAGCTTCCATCGTCTGATGTTGTCGCGGATAGCCTTGCCCGCCTTTACCGAGACTGCCGGGCTGAAACTGGCGAAATACTGTCCCGTCCGATTTTTCGCCTTCCGCTGCCTAAATTCATAGCCGAGAAAGTTGAATTTCGTGTGCCGGTAAGTTGCTCGCCGATTGCCATCCTGGCAATAGACAATTGCTGTCTTGTCCGGATGTAGTTCCAGCTTGCATTTCCTCATGCGTGCATCAATCGCTGCCAACACTTCCTTTGCCTGCGCTTCCGTCTTGCAATGCACGATAACATCATCGGCATATCTCTCGAACGGTAGATATGGATACTCTCGCTGCATCCACCTATCGAAGACATAATGCAAGAACAGATTGGCCATCACGGGGGAGACAACTCCGCCTTGCGGCGAGCCTTTCACGCGTTCGTGCAAGTGGCCCTGCGCATCCTGCTCCGGCGCTTTCAGCCATCGCTCGATGTACAGAATGATCCACTCGTCCGGCACGTGTTTTCGCACCGCTCGCAACAGAAGCTCCCAGTCGATGTTGTCGAAAAACCCTTTGATGTCAAGATCGATAACCCAGTCGAACCGCCAGCATCTCTGCCGCGCTTGCGCGACTGCATCCAGTGCCGACTTCCCGGGCCGATAGCCGTAGGAATCCGGATGGAACAGTGGGTTCAACAGTGCTACCAGCCTCGACGTCGCCACCGTCTGAGCGATCCGATCCGATACGTTTGCGATCCCCAGCTTTCTTGTCCCGCCACCGTCTTTGGGTATCTCAACCACCCGCACCGGCGGCGGAAAGTAGCTGCCGGAGGACATCCGATTCCAGAGCTTGTAGAGATTGTCTTTCAACTGCCCTTCGTACTCGGTTATCGTTTGCCCATCAACGCCTGCGGCTCCTTTATTTGCCTTTACCTTCTCATACGCTTGCCAGACCTCGCGCTTGGAAATTACATATGGTTTCGCCTCCCTCATCGACTCCTCCCATTGCTGGTTGGCCGTAGAGTTCGGCTCCATGACACAGTCCCTTCGCTCCATCCCTTTGTCGGAGACTTCATCGCTACTACGAACTGTTCCGCCCCTTTTCTGCGCATCCGTACTTTCGTCCTCATGGTTCGGCCACTTGTGACTTTTCCGTTAGCATCGCAGATGAAGGTTCCCACGTTCCGCACAACCGCCTCTCAACAGGATCAGGCCACCTTAATGCCGGATGCCACTCAGCCCGTATACAGGCACCGTCTGAGCTTATCCCGCAGTCGATACTCCCCGCGGTTTTGACATCGTCTAAAGCATTTCGACACGTCATCAGTGGTTCCTTTGCAGTCCTCTTCCTGTCAGTCATCTGACCTGGTCATGCCAGGCCTTTTCCTCCGGTGCTCACCACCATGGCTTTTGACCACAGCAGCTGGAGGTGATTTGAAACCTGCTCCTGTAAGCTGGTTTCGAGGGACCTACCCTCATCGGTCATGCAGTTACACACTCGGCGGCCCCTTTCGAACCGCTTTCGCGCTCGTGGCGCACAATATAGGCTGCTCTTTCCCTCATGTGCCGGGCACCGCAAACCCGCCCCAAAGGGCCGTCCCCGGAACTTATCGCCGCAATCGTGGATTCGGTGCCTGCGAATCGTCCAGCAGATCTCTCACGCCTTTGATATCGAGATCGACAAGGATGTGGTGCGCCGCGTGCTCGCCAAACACTACCGCCACGAGTCCGGTATCGATGGTCCGTCGTGGCTGACCTTGCTTGGTCATGCCAAGGATACCCTCTGGAGTGTCGACCTGTTCCGTGTCGAATCGATTCTGCTGCGAAGCCATTGGGTGATGCTGGTCATGGACGTGTTCACCCGCCGCATCATCGGCTT
>JBDTDX010000098.1:0-7719 GCA_039922815.1 Granulicella sp. | reverse complement strand
AAGATGTATTTTGGCAATGTTTGGCAAGCCCCGTGGTCATCAACCGTTGTCAGGCTGCGCGATCCCAAACTCTTGGTCAGGTGGCGGCTGCAAACCGCACTTCGCGAGAATGATATAGACCACGAAGCCGACGATGAAGCTATAAAGCGCAGCAGGCTGCGAATAGCTTTTGATGGCCGGCGAGACTGGAAGCACAGGGATAACGCCCACAAGGAACCCTACCGCCCAGGCTATGTATCCGGCCCAGTTGATACCCAGCCTTGGCCCAGCCCATTTCCGTCCGCTCAACAGGTAGTCGGCAGCGATCGCACCGCAGATCGGACTGAACGAAGCACCGACGATCCCGAAGAAACCAATCAGATTGCCCGCAATGCCAGTCACCGCCAGGAGGACACCGATCGTGGCTCCAAGCATCGTTGAGAGTACACGCGAAACCTGCGGAATCATCGTCGACAAACTGTTGCCAATGATGAGTGAACAAAAGCACGTAGCCGGAATCGAGGCCAGAGCAAACAGGAAAAACATTGCCCTGGCCACTGGTCCACCAATCGCTTTAACAACGTCGTCGTAGCGAAATCCGGTGAGCGAAGGGTGAAGGCCGTGAGCGCCTGCTACGGCGAGCAGCGCCAGTCCGCCTGCGACCACAGCGGCGATCGTGACGCCCACCGCACCGCCCCAGCGAACATCCTTTCCATTGCGGCTATTCGCTCCGAAGTCGGCGCCCGCGGCACCACCCGTAGCGAAGAACCCTAGAACAATGGCCATCATCGCAACAAAAGCTCCATGCGAGTCGGCCGTCGCTGGCGCTGGCACATAGTGAGCGACGCCGCCCGCTGTCTTCCAGAACACCACGACCAGCATGACCAGAGGAATGGAGTTCAGCAGGAGCGCAACCTTGCCCACATATTGAATCCCCTTCACGCCCACATAGGCCATGACGTAGCCCCAGAGCATCCCCACGATGATGAAGGCGGTGGATTTGGGTCCTGCCGCCGAGCCGAAGCCCTTCAAAATAAAATCCGTGGCAATAAACGTGGCGACCGAGAACCAGCCAATCTGAAGCAGCCCCATCAGCAGTCCGGGCACTGCATAGGCCCCAACCGTCCCGAACGTTGAACTGGCGACTACATAGAGCGGATAGCCGCTCTTCATGCCCAGCATCGCCGGCGCAAAGTAGTACAGGATGTAACAGAGCGCAGCCGCAATCACCAACGCTGCAAAACAGACTCCCAGTCCCGCACGGCTGATGGTCCCTTCGCCAATTGACTGGTAGAACGCGATCCACAGAAAGACGCCTGCGTAGCTGGGCGCTGTGTTGGTATACCAGGGGGCGCGGTTCTGCAGTGGATTCGACACTGCCTTAACGAGATAGCTGGGGCGTTGACTCATGGTGCTAATAGGATCACCTCGGTAGGTCACACGACTAAGTGCTACGGAGAACCACTATTTCACACCAACGAATGCTTTGTATGCTTCTTCGACTTTAGGGGTGTCGGTTTTTCTGAATCCGGCCCCGACAGGAAGAAAGATTCGGCTCTCAGTGCTGAGCCCTGGGGATCTCTGATTGAGTCCTGACTTTGAAGAACTGGCTCAAACTATTTTGAGACTTGGGAAAGGTTTCCAGCAAAAAACGGAACAGGGAATGAGTTATTCCATAACAGGGAAGTTGGCTTCCCTGTTATGGCTCACTGCAGCAAATTCTTCAAGTTTTTTCGTCATCTTGTCGCGAAAAGTGCCCTGATTTCCCACTATTACTCAGAATCCAATTGAGGCCGATCCAGGATCTAATCCTCGAAGCGCTGCAACTCACTTGAGTTGGGGACAACATGGAGCATACCCCACCATCCCCCCAATACCATTACGCACTCCCATGCGGCCCAGTACGGCGGTTACTCGTTTCGGAGATGAAGATGGGGATACCGCCTATATCCATGAAGTACCCACGCACCATGGGTTGCGCGTGAAGGTCATTCGCTTTACCCCGATTAGACTGACTGGCCTGGAATGACGTGCGTCATTGTAGAAGGATTACGATGATGAAGTAATCGGCGACCAGTTAAGGAGAACCACGTTGAAGCATACCGGCAAGAGTATCCGTCCAATTCAGAGAACGACACTTGCTACTGCGGCGTTCGAACAGCTAATCGCGAATGTCGTGAATAACGTCTGGAAGGCAGGCGACCGATTACCTGCAGAGCGGGAACTCTGCCAGCAATTCGGTATTGCGCGCACCTCGCTTCGGGAGGCTCTGAAAGCGATGGAGTTGGTTGGCATACTGAACAGCAGGGTAGGAGATGGGACGTTCGTCTGCCCTCGATCCGAATTTCTTTCGCGTCCGATGATGTGGGCCTTTACAGGCATGGACAAGACAGAACTCCACGATGTGATGGAGGCAAGACTCATTATCGAGGAAGGAATGGTCGGGCTGGCGGCGGAACGAGCGTCCAAAGATCAAGTCGACACGATCAATAAAGCCGTACTGGCCATGGGAGATTGCATTGCGCGAAACGAGTCTATCCTGGATGCTGATATGGCGTTTCATATGGCCATCGCCGAGGCAGCGGGTAATCCACTTCTCTCAAATTCCCTGCAAATGCTGAGGAACCTCATGCGTCAAGGGATTCAGTTTAAGCTCCTATTGCCGGGTGTTTCACCGGCCATTCTGAAAGACCATTTAGCGATCTATCAAGCAATCAAGAAGCGGAACGTGGCAGCAGCGAGAAAAGCGATGCGGCATCACTTGCTCGAGACCATGAAAATGGTTACGTATGCGATCCAGCAGCACGAGAATTAACTTCGGACTTTCGGGATCAAGCGTGGGCCGGAGACATCGACTCTACGAGTCGCATGAGCGCAGAGTGATCGAGTTCCCCATCTCCGCGGTTCATCGACGCTATTAGCATTTGGTGAACCATGCTCGTGAGCGGCAGCGCGACTTTCATCGATTCGGCAGTTGCCATCGCATTACGCAAATCTTTTTGATGGAGGCGAATACGAAAACCTGGCTTGAAGTTCTGCTCCACAATCATCGGAGCCTTGGCATTGAGTACATTGCTGCCAGCCAGCCCAGCTCGTACCGCACCGAAAACTACATCCGGCGACACGCCACATCGCTCCGCCAGGACGAATGCCTCTGACATGGCCGCGATATTGCAGGCAACCATAATTTGATTGGCAAGCTTTGTGACGTTGCCTGAACCGACTTCCCCTGTATGAGTCACCGTCGATGCCATCGTCTGCAAGATCGGGAGGACATTCTCAAATGTCGGGCGGTCCCCGCCAACCATCACGGCCAAGGTTCCATCGATGGCCTTGGGCTCTCCACCGCTCACGGGGGCATCCAGGAAGATCGCCCCTCTGGTCTCAATCAACTCGGCCATCTGCTTTGAGATCAAAGGATTGATGGAACTCATATCGATGACAACAGCGCCAGATCTGATGGAATCAAGAATGCCTCCCCGCGCCGTAATTACTTCCGAGACATTGGGGCCATCCGGCAGCATCGTGATGACAACATCACTGTTTGCGGCAGCATCGGCCACTGACTCGCCAGCCCGGATTCCGTCTCCAAGAACTGCCTCAATCCTTTCCTGATGGCGGTCATAAGCAATGACGGGAAAACCTGCTTTGGCAATATTGCGAACCATGCCTTTTCCCATGATCCCCAAACCTATAAACCCAATCGTCGGCATCGTTCTCTCCTCGTTTTGTTTAGACAATTTCTGTTGTCTGTGCGGTTCGCAGCCAACCTAAGCCGTCAACCGTCGCAGCAGTCGGACGATACTCACATCCGAGCCAGCCTTGATAGCCGATCTGGTCAATAAGATGGAAAAGATATTCATATCGGACTTCGCCCATGTCGGGCTCATTTCGCTCTGGGCAGCCGGCTATCTGAATGTGCCCGCAGACGTCTGCGTACCTCTTCAATTTATGAGCAAGGTCGCCTTCCATGATCTGCATGTGATAAAGGTCCATCTGCAACTTTAAATTCGGCGCACCAACCCTGCGTCTCACCTCGTCACTTTCGGCTTGCGTACTGATCACAAAATCCGGGATATCCCGCGTGTTGATTGCCTCCAAAAGTAGCGTGATGCCATGCTTGGCAACCGCTTCGGCTGCGTAACTAAGATTGGCCTCGAGCACTTCACGGCAGAGCTTAGGATCAACGCCAGGCGGAACTTTTCCCGCCATCGCATGAAGCGACTTGGTTTCTAGCGACTTAGCGTAGTCCAAGGCCGTAGCGACACTCATGCGAAATTCTTCTTCGCGGCCTGGTATGCAAGCGATCCCTCGCTCTCCCGCGTCCCAGTCTCCTGCAGGAAGATTGAAAAGAGAAACCTCAACACCTGCACGGTTTGCCTGTGTAGCGACCACATCGGCCGGGTGCTCGTAAGGAGAAAGGAATTCAACAGCGCGGAATCCCGCTTCGCCAGCCGCGCGAAAGCGTTCAAGAAAGGGCAATTCGGTAAACATCATGGATAGGTTCGCGGAAAACTTTGGCAATGGAATATCCTTCTTCTTCGACTAGCGGCTTTTATTGATTCGAGTGTTGCAGTATCTAGTAGCTTCTTCACACGACAACGTCTTGCCCACTATGTGAAGTCGATTGCAACTACCTCGTGTACTCCAATCGATGGCACTTCCAGGCGCACTAATCCACCGGTATTCGTATAGTGTGGTCGCGTGCCTGCGACCAGTAGTCGCACCTGCTTCACGCTGCGCGCAGTCGGCACTTGCACGGTAACTTGCTGCGCGCTGATGGGGATGATCTCGCGCACCGGCCCCTTCATCATCATGGGGTTGGTCAGGTTGACCAGGTGCACCGTCATGGAGTTTTTCTGCGTCCATACCGAGACATCGAGCACACCTTTTCCCTCCACCTTCAGCGGAGCCAGTTCGTCGGTCGCCCATAGCACGGCGTTGCGCAGCAACTTCCCCTGGTCGAAGTCCAACGTCTCCCAGAAGGTGCGGTCGATGTCACCCGGCAGATACACAACGCGCCCTTTGCCGACCTGACGAACGATCGCTCCTGGCTCGCCCTTTGGGGCGTCCTTGCGAGGGAAGACCTCTTCCATCGGGAGGTCCGGATACGTCGGAACCACCTGCAGCGGGTAGATGGCTTCACCAGCCGGTGTTACCGAGACCTGGTTGACTGCATTGATAATGCGTACCGCATCTTCGAAGCCCTTGAGCAACGGATGATACCCGCCCGACGGCTCTTTGTTCAGGCTCAGGTAGGAGTTCAGCATCGCCTTCTGCACGGTGCCCGCGTAATTGACGCCAAACAACGAAGCGAGTCCAAAGTTCTTCTGACGTACCCCCCACTCGTTGTACAGCGACGTCTCGTAGGTGGCGATCAGACTGCCGCCGTTCTCGACAAAGTCTTCTAACTGGCGGCATTGTGCGGTAGAGAGTGCCGCGATATTGGGCAGGATCAGCGTTCGAAACTGTCGGATATGCTCGGCATCAAGCAGACGGTCGTGCACCATCTCGAAGGGGATGCGCGCTTCGACGAGCGCCTCGTAATATCCCAGCGCAGGATCTTCGACCGTAGCATGCGCTTGTGGACCGCCGTAGTACGTCGCCGTTTGCTGAGAGTACACCATACCCACTCGAGCCAGTGGCCGTTCATTGCGCAGATACGCCTCATTCGCCGCATGCCACTTGTAAATCTCCTCGACTACGGGAAGCCAACGCGGATCGATCACCTTGCAGTTGAACTTAGTGAACCATGGGCGTAGATCGTGCGCGATGCCGTCGGCGACCCAAAGACGTATCTCGTCGCTGCTCTGCACCGAGTCCTTCCATCGGTACTTGTCCTCAAGTCCCATACTGAAGATGCCGACGATGGCCTTTCGTCCAAGCGTCGCGCGATACTCCTTGCCGTTTTTCCCGTTCGCCCATGGAGGCATGAGCCCAGAGCGCCCCTGACGGTCGGCAAACAGCGTAGGTGCCAGCTCACCTACAGTCTTCATGTCGAGCTCGCTTAGTGCGCCGCCTCCGGCGTTTGCGATATAGCTTGCGTTGGGGTTGATGTGCTGGATCTTCCCGTTCCAGAGTCGCCACAACTCAAACAGGCGTTGCTCGCGCCAGACAATGTATTGCTTCCGCGAGGGAAGCTGTGGGTCCAGCGTGCGTGGCAGCTCCAGCCCGCTGAAGGCGTGGAAGTTCTGCTGGCAGTGAATGCAGTAGCACATGCCTGATCCGGCCCAGCGATTGGTAAAGATCCCGTCCACCATGTACTTCGTCACGATCTCTTCATGCACGGAGGTCAGAAACTCAAAGTTGTACGGCCCGAGTGGACAGGTCAGCCAGAAGTCTTTGTCTGAAGGGTGGCGCACCTTGCTGCCGCTCGCATCCAACATAATCCAATCCGGATGCGCATCGACCACGTCCTGATGGCAGGCATGCGCGTCCGTACGTGCCACGACCACCATGCCGCGCGCTCGACAGCTCTTCATCAGGTCCCCGAAGGTATCTCTGTTACCGAGCCACCGACTCCTGAAATGCAGCGGGATCTGCGTAGGATAGAACGCGACCGCCCCCCCGGCGTTCAGCGTGACCGCATCGACATGACACCGCTTGAAGTAATCCAGCCAGAACTGCGGATCGTAGTTTCCAGGGTCGTCCTCGGCGAAGCCAACCTGCGCCCAGCGCATAGGCCTGTCGTACCAGTCCACCTGTGGCTGGCCGAGGCGAGGCTCCCCCGCAGCCCATGTGCTGTGCGCCCCAAAGAGCGCCGCTGCGGTTGTCGCTGCCGTGTACTCCAGAAATGTTCGCCGGTTTGTTGCCATGTCCACGTTCCTCTTATCCGTCTGCGAAAACGACGCTGCTCTGTTTCGCTTTTCAGCGAAGTTCGATGACCGCTGCGTCGCGCGCAGGTACTGTCACCGTCACTGCGCCTCCTGCGATCTTCACCGCAAGCTTGCCCCACCTGTCCTCACCTGTGGCGAAACGTCCCAGCTCTGGACTCAGCGAAATCGTAACTGGCCGTGCCTGCCGGGTTGGATTCGTCACCCATAGGTAGCTTCCTCCCTCGCCTTCATGCATGCGTAC
The DNA here is from genome assembly GCA_039922815.1 of Granulicella sp. Taxonomy (GTDB): domain Bacteria; phylum Acidobacteriota; class Terriglobia; order Terriglobales; family Acidobacteriaceae; genus Edaphobacter. Next base: position 663 of record JBDTDX010000098.1, on the reverse strand, counting down.
TTGCACTTCGTTGTCATTCACGCGAAGCCTTGGCGTGGTTCCGGCCATCTTGAGGAAGCTTGCGAAGAGTGTCCGCGTCTCCTTGCCGTGATGACGCTCATAGCCGCCGCCGGGGAAGGACCCCATAAGCAAGGTCTTGCCCTTGCCCATCTGGTTCTCCACCGCTGCGACTGAACCGTTCGGGTAGTGTCCCATGGCCTTGCCGCCTTTCACCTCGTACTGCTGAAGGAAGTACCGGCCATAGATGGTGTTGCCGTTCACTTCCATCTGCAGGTCATCGTGAATGTCCGCCAGGAACTCCACATAGCTCTCTTTCGCGCCGAACACTTCATCAAGTCCGTAGTTGGGTTGCACCTCGCCCACATGCCCATGCTCGCCGAAGTACGCCGGCAGTCCTTCGCAGATCAGAGTGCCGCCGTTGCTGACATATTCCTTGAGTTTCGCAACCGTCTCGGGCTTCATCATGACGGGGTAAGCGAGGTAGATCAGCTTGTACTCACCGATATCATCCAGCGCAACAAAGTCGGGTTGTAGGTTCTGGTCAAAGAAGGCCTGATAGGCTCCGTGCATCGAAGCGGCGTAAAACTCCGTCGAAAGTTGTTGCACGTAGTTGAACAACTGAGCCTCCGGCACGAACAGCAAACCCACATCGCCACGGATTGG
>JBDTDX010000097.1:0-7002 GCA_039922815.1 Granulicella sp. | reverse complement strand
GGCGTGGGGTTCGTCCATGGTGGGAGCTGGGAGGGGTGTCGTGCGTTCTGCGCCAAAGACCATTTTTTTGGCTCCGACTGCAAGAACGATGGCGCACAAGATGGCGCCCAGTCCAATGGTTGCTGTTTTGATCGCTGCCGTCATGGTCGTTCTCCGCATATAGGGATAAGACGCCGGGGAGGGCTCGTTAGTTACACGATTTCGCGAGGGGGTTGGATTGCAGAGAATAACGGGGTGAAAACGGCGATGCAGTAGCTAAGCGACGCGGTTGCGAGACTGGATCTCGATGTAGATGTTGAGGAGGCTGACGGCAGCGGGGGTAACTCCGGCGATGCGGCTGGCCTGGCCGAGGGTTACAGGGCGGACGCGCTGCAGCGTCTCCTGCATCTCGCGCGAAAGGCCGCTGATGGCCTTGTAGTCGAACCACGCTGGAATCGTCTTTCCCTCGGCCTTGCGGAGCTTGGCGATGGAGCGCTGCTGCTGATCGAGATAACCGGCATACTTGATCTCGGTTTCGACGGTCTTCATCTCGTTGCGCACCCAGGCTGGCAGGCGATTGCCGCCCACAGCGTCGATGGCGGCTACCCATGAGCCGAAGATCTCCGGCTGGATTGCCAGTTGCCCGCGCAGCCCGGCGGCTAACTGCTCGAGCGGCACCTCGGGGCGCTTGAGGAAGTGCGCGTAGGTTTGACCGGTGATGTGGTTGGCGTCGCCGTCGAGCTGGGCGAGGAGTTCGGGCGGCAGGTCGTTTACATGGACGCGGGCGGTGCCGAGCAGGCTCTCGAAGGCTCGGGCGCGGGTCTGCTTTTCTTCATAGGCGGCCCAGGCGGTGTCGTCGATCAGGCCGAGGCGGCGACCATAAGGCGTGAGGCGGCGGTCGGCGTTGTCGATGCGCAGATGGAGGCGGAACTCGGCCCGCGAGGTGAACATGCGGTAGGGCTCGTTGGTCCCTTTGCTGATGAGGTCATCGATGAGGATGCCGGTGTAGGCTTCGGTGCGGTCTAAAGTAAACGGCTCCGCATTCGCTGCGCCTTGGGTTCTGCGCGCAGCTAAAGCGGCGTTGATACCGGCCATCAGGCCCTGGCAGGCGGCCTCTTCGTAACCGCTTGTGCCGTTGATCTGGCCAGCGAGGTAGAGGCCTGTGAACTTCTTGACGCGTAGGGTACGGTCAAGCTCGGTCGGGTCGATGGCGTCGTATTCGATGGCGTAGCCGGGGCGGAGCATCTCCGCCTTGTCGAGGCCGGGGATGGAGGCGACCATGGCGGCCTGGATCTCCATAGGCAGGCTGGTGCTCATGCCATTGATGTAGACCTCGTGCGTATTCAGGCCCTCTGGTTCAAGAAAAAATTGATGCTGCGTCTTGTCAGGGAAGCGGACGATCTTGTCTTCGATCGAGGGGCAGTAGCGCGGGCCGATGGCTTCAATCTGGCCGGTGTACATGGGCGAACGGTGGACGTTGTCGCGGATGAGCTGGAGGGTTTCGGGGGTCGTCCGGGCGATGTGGCAGAGAATCTGGCGAAGGGGTGGGGTGCCTCCGCGAGAAAAGCTCGAGCGGAAACTGAATGGAGTGGGGTCGGCGTCACCGGGCTGTTCTTCGAACCTGCTCCAGTCGATGGTGCGGCCGTCGAGCCGCGGCGGGGTGCCGGTCTTCAGACGGCACTCGCGCAGGCCGAGCCGCTTGAGGGCTTCGCCGAGGAGGACGCTGGCGGGCTCACCGGAGCGGCCTGCGGTGTACTGCTGCTCGCCGCAGTGGATGAGGCCGTTGAGGAAGGTGCCGGTGGTGACGATGGTTGAAATGGCGATGATCGTGCGTCCGTCGCGAAGCTTCAGCCCGCGCACGACCTGTCCGTTATCCGTGTCCTCGATGACAAGGTCCACAACCTCGGCCTGCTTAATGTAGAGGTTCTGCTGATTCTCCAGAACTTCGCGCATTTTGACGCGATAGAGGGCCTTGTCGCACTGCGCGCGGGGCGACCAGACGGCCGGTCCGCGCGAGGTGTTGAGCAGGCGGAACTGAATGCCGGTAGCGTCGGCGACCTCGCCCATCACGCCGCCGAGGGCGTCGATCTCCCGCACGATATGGCCCTTGGCAATGCCGCCGATCGCCGGGTTGCAGCTCATTTGCGCGATCAGGTCGAGGTTCAGAGTGAAGATCGCCGTCCGCATTCCCATGCGTGCGGAGGCCATTGCAGCCTCGCACCCGGCATGGCCAGCGCCCACGACGACGACATCATATTGTTCGGTGAATGCCATACTTCTCTATTTTAGGGGCGTTTTCCTTTGGGGACCGCCTCAATCGAAGCGCGGCAGGTGATGCATATCCGATTCTGGTACGCTCTCGAGCGCGCCACCGGCTTTGATCCATGCCTTGATGCCGCCGTCGATGACCTGCGCGTGGCAATTTTCCTGTAGCAACAGGTGGGCAACGCGCACGCTCGTTGTATCGCGAATGCAGCTGCAGTACAGGTAGACCTCGCACTCTGGAGCCATGAACTCGCGTAGCGCGACCAGCTCCTCTTTCAGACGGTTGGGTTCGACGCGGATCGAGTTCTTGATGCGCTGCATGCCGGGGTCATAGTAGCCGTGGCTACGCACGTCCGCAATGATGACGAGCCTGTCGGGCGTGAGTGCCTGAAGCCGCTCGTAGAGGCCCTCGGCAGAGATTTTTTCGATGGTCTTGTAGCGCCTCGCCCTAAGGGTAAAGATTACGATGGTCGCGAGATAGCCCACGATCAACAACGCTGCAACGGCAATCAGCGCATGGCCAGCCTGCTCGATTCCTGCGGCGATCTGCCGGATGAATCGGCTGAAGAGATACCCTGCCCCAGTCCACACTGTGCAATAAATGAGTGTTCCCGCCGCATCGAGCCGTAAAAAGCGCGGCAAACGCATGTTCAGACTGCCTGCCAAAGGGGCTGCCAGTGCGCCAATTCCCGGCACGAATTTGGAGAAGAGCAGCGTCTTTGGCCCGCGCCGGTAGAAGTATGCGGCCGAGGTGAAGATGCAGGCCTCGGGATTGATGGAGATGCGGCACATCCAGGCGAGTAGCCACCAACCGGTGTATCGTCCGCCCAGGTAGAGGAGCGTGTCCCCGGCAAGAGCCGAGAAGGCCGCCACCGCCAGCACTCCACCCAGCCTGAGATCGCCGTGGGCGGCTGCTCCGGCTGCCAGCAAGGTGATCGACATGGGCAAGGGGAAGCCCACCGCCGCCAGGAACATGACAACGGCCGTGACGGCGTATCCATGATGCACAATCACGCCAATCAGGTCCATCGACATACTCCTGGAGTTATCAACAGCTTAGATGCGGTGCGGTTTCCCTGCGTCCATCCTCGGCGAGAGGAAGGTGCCTGAGCCGGGTGAATCACGAAACCTGACAGTATCATTGCAACAGGCGACTGAATTGACGCTGAATTAACTATGGACCAGCCCGAACCCACACTGCTCGTGCGCTTTCTTTTCGGCTTCTACAAGCAGATCGTCTCGCCTGTGATCCACACCCTCAGCCCGACGCAGTGTAAATATCTCCCTACCTGTTCTGAGTACGCCTACGTTGCCCTGATCCGCTTCGGCCCCTTCCGTGGCTCTTGGCTTGCGCTGCGCCGCTTTGGCCGATGCCATCCTTTTGCCACGGGTGGTTTGGACCCCGTACCCGACCTGCCCGCAATTCGCCCGAAACCTTAGCGTCCAGACCGTTTATCATAGGAGTTACGCCTGCTTCCACACGCGGCGGTTTCATGCTCCATAAAGAATAGGAAGTTTCTCTTGGCAGAGTTTAAAAACCCCACGCAGCAGGGCGGGCAAGACAACAAATCGTTCCTCGTCATGGCGCTTGTTATGCTCATGGTCTTCTTTGGCCTCAAGGCCTACCAGTCCAGGCATACTCCCCCGGTGCCGCCGGCGAACCAGACAGCAGCCTCGACGGCCACTCCCGCTCCAGCCTCCCCTGCCGCCGCTACGGCTGCTGCAAGTCCGACGACCTCGACCGCGCCCATTCCAGCGGATACGACGCCGGCCGTCCTTGCCGTAGTCGAGTCCACGACCATTGTCGAGAATGAGCTTTACCGCATCCAGTTCACAAATCGCGGGGCGCAGGTACTCTCCTGGCAGTTGAAGAAGTATAAGGACGAAGAGGGTAAACCGCTCGATCTTATCCACGAGCAGGCAGCGAAGAAAGCGGGCTATCCGCTCTCCCTGTACACGCAGGATGCGGCCTTGACGACGACTCTCAACCAGGCGCTCTATGTGCCGTCAGCCACCGGCATCCTGGCGAGTCCGTCGACGCTCACCTTCAAGTACGCGGGCAAAGGGCTTGTCGTCACCAAGACTTTTTCTTTCGACGAGACGTACGTTCTCCACGCCGACATCAGCGTTACCAACAATGGGGCTCCTGTCCGTGCATTTCTGAGCTGGCCAAGTGGCTTCGGCGATCTTGAGGACGCACGCTCCTACGCCGGCGCCCAGATCGACTCGAGCACCAGCGGCAAGGTTGATCATCTCGCCATTAAGAAAATCCATACAGGGACGATTCTGAATGGTCCCTTCGACTGGGCGGGTGTTAGCGACTCCTACTTCGCGGCTGTTTTCCTTCCTGACCAGCCTGATACTGCCTCACTCGCGACCTTTCACGATGAGATCGACGTAGCCAAAGCCAAGCGCAACAACGACCACGCCTCACCTTCCGACAAGCCGGTCCTGATGCCGGTCCTCGGTGCTGCACTTGGTGACAGCAGTGGTCACACTCTTGCGCGCGTCTTCGTTGGCCCCAAGGCCATCGCTGTACTCAAGGCCATCCACGCTACCGACCGAAACGTCACGCTCGAGCCTATTCTCGACTTCGGGTTCTTCGGACCCATTGGCAAATATCTTTTTGTAGCGCTCCAGTTCGTCCAATCGCACATCTCTTCGAACTGGGGATGGTCGATCGTTATTTTGACCATCTTCATCAACGCGCTGCTGCTCCCACTTCGCATCAAGACCATGAAGTCCAGCATCAAGATGCAGCGCATTCAGCCCCAGATGGACGCCATCAAGGCCAGGTACAAGGGTCTCAAGGCGACCGATCCCAAGCGCGGCGAGATGAACGCCGAGGTGATGGAACTGCAAAAGGCTAACGGTGTCAACATGTTCGGCGGCTGCATCCCGTCGCTCGTACAGTTGCCCCTGCTCTATGCCTTCCTGTACATGCTTCCCAAGATCATCGAGTTGCGTCAGGCACACTGGCTCTGGCTGCCTGACCTGACGATTGCCGACCCGTATCGCATCCTGCCGATCGTTATGGTGGTCAGCCAGTTCCTGGTGCAGTTCTACACCCCCTCGCCCGGTGTCGATCCGAAGCAGCAGAAGATGATGGCCTTCGTGATGCCGCTCTTCTCCGGCTACATCTGCTGGACGTACAGCTCCGGGCTCGCTCTCTACTGGGTGATCGGAAATCTCTTCAGTATTGCCACCCAGGGCGTCATGAACCAGACTTCGCTGGGCCGCGAGATGCGTGAGATTGCTGCCAAACGTGCTCGTCGCAAGACGCAGTCGCCAGGAAAGACTCAGACAATTCAGGGGCGTCGTTAGCCGTTCTTTCCGGTTCTACCCGCCCCGAGGAAGCCGGCATTTTGGCCCCCTCGGGGCAGGTAGCTGAGCGAGATGCGATTTTGCATCCCCCCTCTTGCCGTCCCTTTGTACAATTAAGCTAAACTCACTCATCTCCGATAAAGGCAATATCGTGACTCCCGCCGTTCTGGCCGCTCAACCCGTCGAAGACTTCCTGCGCCTCCTTACTACCGGCGGACTCGATCTTCAGTATGAGATTGTTATGGCGAAGGACAAGACTCCGGAGCTTGCCGTTGAGTTGAGTGGACCGGACACCGCGCTGCTGACGGCTCGTAACGGCGAACTCCTGCACGCCATCGAACACGTTGCCGCAAAGATCTTGCGACTTGAGACCGAGGAGCATGATCGCATTTCGTTCGACGCAGATCGCTTCAAGGCGACCCGCGACCAGGATCTTCTCCGCTCGGGGGAAGCTGCAGTTGAACATGTCCGCGCAACGGGACAACCCTATGCGTTTGGCCCGATGACCTCCCGCGAGCGCCGGATGTTGCATCTCGCTCTCAAAGAGTCTGGCCTACCTACCGCATCCTCCGGCGAAGGCCCGCGGCGCTTCGTCGTGCTGTACCCAGAGGGAGCTGAGCCAGCCCCGCAGCCCTCCACTCCGGATCGTACCCACCACATTCGCAACGCCTTTCGGCGCCGCGATCACTGAGCTTCTTCTCCCTAGCCGAGGAGTAAGACCTTGCCGATCCCTCCCTTTTCCGCCGCCGCCTGTCCGTCACCGGAGTCTGCCAGCGGGATCATGCGATCGATAGGAATCTTTAGCTTGCCGGCGAGGACCTCCTCGGCCAGCGTTCGCAATGCCCGTGCATCGGGAACCACCATGACAGGCACAATGCGTATCGTCGGATGAAGATTCGCATTAGCCGGAGGGCCAAGGACGGACGCGAAAACGCCGCCTTGCTTGACCTTCGCGAGGAGCATCTGCGCAGTTGCGCCACCCACCGTATCCGCGACTGCGTCGACGAAGCCCAACTTCTCCATGGCCTCCTTGTCGTCGAGGGCCACGACTGCATCGGCACCAATCTCCCCGGCTTCCTTCAACTGCTTGCGGCGGACACCGGCGATTACCGTGGCTCCCGCTTTCTTTGCCGTCCACACAGCCGCCCGGCCCACTCCACCCACAGCTCCGGTGACCAGGACCGTTTGCCCTGCCTGAATCTTCGTTCCCAGCCGGATCAGTTGCTCGCCTGTAAGCGTCACCAGCGGAAGCGCGGCAGCCTCTACCAGGTCGAGACCTTCGGGCACCTTCGCCAGGTCGGAGGCTTTGACCACGACCAGCTCCGCATACGCGTGCAGGCCAAGCGCCATCACCTTGTCGCCCGGTTCAAAGCCTGTCACGCGTGGCCCAATTTCGCGGACAATGCCTGTGATATCGCGCCCCAGGATGCCAGG
>JBDTDX010000096.1:0-3554 GCA_039922815.1 Granulicella sp. | reverse complement strand
GGTTGGCATAGCCTGCGCCTTCGTTACGCGCATGCCGTCCTAGATTGGTGCTGCTAATGGAGTCGCCGGTTTCTTCGAGGCCATACGAGAGTGTGGCGTTGGGGCCGAAGTTGTCGGCGCGGCGGAGTGCGCCCTGATAGCTGGTGGTGATGTGATTGTTGCGATACACGTTGGGGTGGTCGAGCAGGAGAACGAATAAATCGGTATGGCGTTGATAGCCGAAGCTGGCTGCGGTGCGTGCTCCAAGCTGCTGCTGGATGGAGCCGAACCATGCCTTGGTGCGCTCCCAGGAATCGTAGTTACCGTAGAACTGGTTGGCGCCGTAGGGCCGGTCGCTTGCGGCGAGCAGGATGTCGGTAATGCCCAGCGGGGTGGTCAGCCAGCTCTCGGAACTGAGCGCGTTGGCATGGTATCCGCGGTCGGGGATGAAGCCGTTTGAGGTGTCGCGGCTGCCGGCGAGTTGCTCGGCAAAGCGGTCGCGCGTGTAGTCGGCTCGCAGGTGCTGCTCCTCGGAGCCATAGTTGCCGAAGCCAGTCTTCGCGGCAATTGCGGTGATGGCAGGCCTTTGCGTGATGAGGTTGATTGCGCCGCCAATCGCGTCCGAACCGTAGAAGGTCGAGCCGGAACCGTGCAGCACGTCGATGCGGGAGACGGCTTCGAGCGGCACAGGAATTTCGAGGTTGAAGTGACTCGTCTGCGAGTCGTTGATGCGAAACCCGTTGAGCAGGACAAGGGATTGCTCGAAGGTGGTTCCGCGAATGGAGAGATCAGCCTGGACGCCGTTTGCTCCGCGAGCCTGCAGGTTGAGGGAGGGATCGAGACGGAGGAAGTCGGTGAGGTTGTTGAAGAGGAGCGGCTGGTCGCGGGTGTCGATCAGGGTGACGGCGCGATTGTTCTCGGAGAGCGGAAGGGGCTCGACCGTGGTGGTGACGGTAACACTTTGGGCGACAGCTTCCTGATTTGCAGAAGCTGTGGTTGCGGGCGTTTGTGCCCGTTGCTGGGCGAAGGCTGTGCTGACTACGAACAGGCAAACGAGGCTAGTGATTTTTAGCGAGGAGAACACCTCTTCATCATCCCTCGAAAGATGCAGCCGAAGGGACTAATTTTGTTTTATCGTAAGTAATTGAACCGATCAATCAATTGAGGCCATTGCGATGCGTATTGAATCCTTCCTCGGACAAAGTCCCATCTTTCAGATCAGTCGCGTTGCGCAGAGGATGGAAACCTCTCTGAACCAGGTGCTCCGCAATGAGGGGCTGACGTTCTTTGAGTCGCTGGTGTTGGCGGCTATCTTTTTTGAGAAGAAGACGGGTATCAAGCCCTCGCATCTTGCGAAGACCTTTCAGACGACGCGGAGCAACGTGAGCCATTGCATTTCTTCGCTGGAGGCGAAGGGACTGGTGCGGCGGAGGATCGATGCCGAGGACGCGCGGGCACTCCTGCTGACGTTGCATCCCGCGGGACGCAGGCGTGCGGTGCGTGTGGTGGGGATTCTCGATCGGATGCAGCGACATTTCGAAGAGAAGATGGGGATGGAGAAGCTGGAAGCGATGCTGAGTCAGCTTCATGCTGTCGAGCGTTTGTGCTCTCGCTTTGGTGGTTAGAAAAGTCTCCTCATCTGTTTTGCGCGGCGTCATTCGGGAATGATTTTTACGAAGACACCGTCGGGGAGGATGCTGCCGCCGAGGATGTGGACGACGCCATCACGGGTAAAGCCGCGCAGCATGGTGTTGGCCTTTGGAGTTGCGGGCGACGGGGGCGCCGGGGCAGGAGCTGCCGGGGCGGGTCGATTGGCGAACGAGATGGGGATGGGCGGGGCTTCGGACTTCTGGGGATAGGGGATTGCTTTCGCTGGCGGCGGGGGGCCGGTGCGCTTCATGCCGCGATCCATGGCTTCATTCGCGAGGCGGTCTGCGTCCTTGTTTTTGTGCCGGAGCGCGTGGGAGATCTCGAATTTTTCAAGCTGGGCGATGCGGCGCTTTGCCTCTTCGTAAAGGGGCTTCAGGTCGGGACTCTTGACCTGATACTTTCCCTGGATCTGCTTGACCATCAGTTCGGAGTCGGAGACGACTTTGAGCTGGCGGTGGTGGTTGTCGAGGGCGTATTGGAGGCAGCCGAGCAGGCCGGAGTATTCGGCGAAGTTGTTGGTGCGCAGGCCGAGGAACTCGGAGAGTTCGGCGAGGACTGCGCCGCTTTCATCCTGCACCAGGGCCCCGTAACCGGCGGGTCCGGGATTGCCGCGCGCGCCGCCGTCGCAATGGGCGTAAATCCACGCGGACTGAGGGGAGCGCGGGGCGGGTTCGGCGGGAGTTGCGGCGAAGAGGCTGGGGGTGGTGTGGCGAGGCGGCATACGGGCAAGTTTACTGGAGTTGTGGCGTGTGTGGGCAGTCGGTTGGCTGCTCACCTTTCCCGCAGTGCGGGGTCTATTAAAGTGCAACAATTCCTGACTCCGGAGTCAGACAGGCATGAATGCAGAAGCGTTGAGAATAAATTCCGGCATTGGTCCGGGATCGGCCCTGGGTACCTCTCGCCTTCGCGGAGCGGTAGAATCACTGCCAGCGATGGCAAAAGCAGCGACGCAGGCAGGAACTCGTGGCGGAAAGCTGACCCAGGCGCAGATGGATGCGCGGGCGCAGCAACGCATTGAAGACGACGAGCTCATCCGCGAGGCCCAGGGGGGCGAGCGGACGGCGTTCGATGCGCTGGTGCGGCGCTACGACCAGTCGGTTTTGCGGCTTGCACTGCACATGCTGGGCAACGAGCAGGACGCCCAGGATGTTCACCAGGAAGCGTTCATCAAGGCCTATCGGCATTTGAACAACTTCCGGTTCGAGTGCTCGTTTTATACGTGGCTGTACCGCATTGTGACGAACCTGTGCCTCGACCAGTTGCGCCGCAGAAAGAGTCGCCGGGAGGATCCTTCGACGGTCCTCGATGCCAACGGCGGCGAGATGGATTTGATGGCGAATATCTCCGACGACCGGGCCATGGCGAATCCAGCCCGCGAACTGGAGCGCAAGATCATGGGCGAACAGATCAAGGACGCTTTGGACAAGCTGACTCCCCGCGAGCGAACAGTGTTCGAGTTGAAGCATTACCAGGGCCTGAAGTTGCGAACCATTGGCGAGATGTTGAGCACGACTGAGGAAACCGCTAAAAATACTCTTTTCCGGGCGACACGCAAGCTCCGGGAGCAATTGAAGACAGCACGGAATCACTAAAGCGGGAACGCTACAGAACAAAACCGCTGAGGGCGATTACAAAGACCCAGGCGGCTTGCAGGGAAATATTTTTGAGGCTGGACGAGGATACGCAGATGAAGTGTGACATGGCGCAACACAACGTTGTTCTGGCAATGTACGGCGAATTGCCTGATGAACGAGGAGGACCGTTGGAACGGCATCTGGAAGAGTGCGAAGACTGTCGGGAGGAGGCGCTGGCGATGCGCTCGCTCGATGAGTACCTGGCGCTGCTTCCGGTGGAGGAGCCCTCGCCGAATCTGCTGGCGCAGAGCCGTATGCGTCTCGATGAAGCTCTGGACGAGATTCCGCCGC
>JBDTDX010000095.1:0-5201 GCA_039922815.1 Granulicella sp. | reverse complement strand
CCCAGCCAGTGGAGCCGGAACGCTTCCGCCTCCTCGGAGGCAGCCGAGGAACGTACCTCCGCGGCGAGGGTGCCAAAAGCGGCATCGAGGGCAGGCTCTGAGTAGTCTTCGAGGGTAGGGGTGGCATCAATCATTTCGTTATCAAGCCTACATGATCGGCAAGGTCGAAATGCAAAAGTGTAGTGACAAAAATGTAGCTACAGCACTACAAATTTGTAGCTACAGCACTACATTTTTGTAGTTACACTTTTGACCATTTTCAGCTCCTCCCGGACGACTCAGGAGCTCGCAGCCAGGTGCCGAGAAAGCCTCTTCGAGGTAAAACCAGCTCCGTAGGCAAACCGGCACAACGGCCCAAAGCTGTTCGCCGAGGCCAGCCCAACCAGGTAAAGCCCACGCACCGAGGACTCAAAATTCCGGCTGAGAATCGGCGTATCCTCAATCGCTGCAATCTGTTGGCGTAGTTCAGAGCTGAGAAAACCAAGCCGCTGCAAACTCACCTTATAGCCAGTAGCCGCGATAACGTGGTCGAGACGCAGCTCCTTATCGCTTCCATCGGCCCCGGTGAAAGTCACCGCAATCTCGTTCCCCTGCACGCTAACACCCTTCAAACGCGTACTCATGTGGGTGGTCACATTGCCGTTGAAACGGTCCCTGGCGAACCAGCCGGGAGCAGGCCCAAGATGGCGTTTAACCGCCCGAAGACGCAGTTTTTCAGGTAATGCATGAAAAACGAGCGGTGCGTCGGAGCAGATACGGGAGCGCCATCCCAGGCCAAGCCCGGAGCGGGGCGCGCGCAGGCGCTGGGAGAGAGGGCGCGGCTCAACCGAGGGCTCGTGAAAAGCGATTGCGTCGCGGCGTGCGACCAGCTGCACTTGGGCTCCTGATTCGTAGAGGAGAGCTGCCATATCGACGGCGGACGCGCCAGCGCCGATGACACCGACGGAGCGACCACGGAAGGGATCGACATCCCGGTATTGCGAGCTGTGGGTGACCAACTCCTGCGGTACATCCGCAAAAACGGGCGGAATATAGCCAAAATGGGTGATGCCAGCCGCTACCACAACGCTCTTGGCCAGGAGAGTGTCTCCATTGGCAGTGGTGAGTTCAAAGCCATTCGGGGTTCGTTCCACATGGGTGACGTCCGTCTGCTCCAGTTCGGGGACAAAACGCTTTTGAAACTCCACACCATAGGCCGCGAAGGTCGCGATGGAGACGGGTAGGCCGAGATCTGCATAAGGAATCGATTGTTCCCGGCAATAATCGGCGAGGGTAAAGGTCGATCCAGGATCGTAGAGATTTGAGGCAAAACCGTCGGATTTGAGCAGCGTTCGCCAGAGCATATGCGTGCGCCAGCTGGACATCGGTGTCCCAAAGATGCGGTAGCTGACCTTGCGAGCGCTGAGATGTGCTGCAATGGAAAGGCCGTAAGGCCCGGCACCGATGATGGCAACGTCAATTTTAGGCGAGCTCACGCAGGTTTACTCTCTGATTCCTATTTATCCTGAAAACTAATGATATAAGACTCTCACTACCTTAATCATGCGCGATATGCAAATCGTTTCGATGCCCCAGCGAGTGCCTCCGCAGAACGGCACGCCGACATGATGGGGCTGACTCACCTACTTGGATGGCTATGCGACCCAGGATTCTAGTGGCGGCAACAACATGGTGGCCTTCGTCGGCGCGAATGGCCATGTCGCTTCTGGACCGTGGCTGCGAAGTGGAGGCTATCTGCCCACCCGGCCACCCTTTGCGGTACGTCCGGGGTATCGGCCGATGCTATCTGTATCGTAGATTCGATTCCGTCGGATCGCTCCGGAAGGCGCTGCTTCAATCCGCTCCTGACGCCATCATCCCGTTTGATGACGGCGTTGTGTGGCAGTTGCACGAGATCTTCCGGAAAGAGCCTTCGCTGCGGACGATGCTGGAACGGTCCCTCGGGCGATCAGAATATTTTGAGGTGACCCAGAGCCGCGAGCGTCTTCTCGAAGTGGCAGGGCAGCTTGGGGTGCGGGTTCCGCAAACGCGGCGCATTACCAGTCAGGAGCAGTTGCGGAATTGGTCCGAAACCGTAGGATCCCCAGCGATCTTGAAACTGGATGGCACGTGGGGCGGTAATGGCGTTCATTTCGCCGCTACCGCCAACCAGGCAGGTAGCCTTCTCCCTTTCCTGCTGAAGCCGGTACCGCGGATGCGCGCATGGAAGCGCCTGATCGTCGATCGCGATCCTATTGCGCTGTGGAGCTGGAAGGGCTGGCTCACACCAACGGTGACGGTGCAGGAGTTCATTCCGGGACGTCCTGCGAATACCATGATGGTGTGCTGGCAGGGTAAGGTGCTGGGAATGGTGACGGTCGAGGTGCTGTGGTCCCAAGGACCGCGCGGGTCGGCGACGGTTGTGCGCCTGATCGAGCACGAGGAGATTGCGCAGGCTGCGCACCTGATCGCCGGACGGCTGGAGCTGTCAGGCTTTCACGGGCTGGATTTCATCCTGGAAGAGGGGTCCGGCAAAGCCTATCTGCTGGAATTGAACCCCCGCTGTACGCAGCTTGGGCATCTGCCGATCACCGACCAGGGTGATCTTGCGGGCCTGTTCTACAGTGCGTTGACCGGCACAGCGGTTGCCATCGACCCAACGGATTTTTCCCTGTCTCCGCCGGATACGATTGCCTTCTTTCCGCAAGCCTCTATGTGGAATCCCCGTAGCCGCGCTTTGCGGGATGGATACCATGACGTGCCGTGGCAGGAGCCGCTGCTGGTGCGGGAGTTGCTGAAGCCGTTATGGCCAAATCGCTGCTGGCAAGCGCGCCTTTATCACTGGGTACGGCCGCCGGCGCGCGAAAAGGCGACGGCCTTTGAGGAGCAGCTTTCGGGGGAACCGATGCCGTCTCCTTCTAAAGAAGCTACGCAAGCTAAATAGATTTCTAAAGACTGATGAGCACTACGAGGACCACAAGGATGCCGAGGAGAAGGCTGCGCCGGTCGGTGATGGCGTAGACGACGGGATCTTCATCGAGCTGGCCTCGGGAGGCTTGGAGCCAGAGGCGGCTGATCCAAAGCAGAAGAACGGGGACAAGCAGCCAAAGACGGTTGGGATGGCTGTAGAGCTCGACGGCGCTGACATTGGAGATGTAAAGGGTGAGGACGACGACCGAGGCATAGCCGGAAGCAGAGCCGAAGGCGCGGAGCTGCTCGATGTCCGTGATGTGGTAGCCGCGGCCTTGAATCTGCGTGGGAGCTGATTCGCGTTGGCGAAGGCCTTCGAGCTCCGCGAAACGCTTTACGAATGCGAGCGATAGAAAGAAGAAGATGCTGAAGCCGGCGAGCCAGGCAGAGACCGCAACGCCTGTAGCCGCAGAGCCGGCGAGGATGCGTATGGTGTAGAGGCCGGAGAGCAGAATCACATCCACCAGCACCATGCGCTTGAGCCAGAAGGAGTACGCGGAGGTGCTGACGGCGTAGATGGTCAGCCACTCGAGAAAGTAATAGGGACGGCCCAGCGGTCCGGAGATTGAGGCGACGACATGAGGAAGCAGGATCGCCAGGGCAAGCGAGGTCAGCAGGAACAGAATGACGACGGCAACTCCGGAAAGAGCGGAGAGGTCTCCAGCGGCGAAAGGACGGCGGCGCTTGCGGAGGTGCCTGCGATCGGCTTCGAGATCGAGCAGGTCGTTGACGATGTAGGTTGCCGAGGCGCAGAGGCCGAAGCTGATAAAGGCAATGAGCGCTCCGACGAGCGGGCCGGCGGACCAGGCGTGGGCGAGCAGAAGCGGCAGGAAGATCAGCGTGTTCTTGGCCCACTGATGGAGGCGGATGGCCTTGAGCCAGGCCCGGAGCGGTGAGGGGGCGTCCAAAAACGTTCGGATGGGGGTGACGTTTGCTTTGCGCAGTGCGGCGCGGAGGCTGGAGGTGGGATTGGCCACCATGGGCTCGACGGAATGGCTCAGGACAGAAGCGTCGGGCAACGCGTTGCCGATGTAGGTGAAGTGCTCTCCGAAGCGGGACTGGAAGGCGGCAAACTTGTTTTTTCCGGCAAGATTCAGGGTGCCGTCGGAGGCGAGAACTCCGGTAAAAAGACCAAGATGAGCGGCGATGCGCTCGGCCAGTGCCGTATCGGCGGCGGTGGCGAGGTAGAGGGGGCGGCCAGTGGCGTGTTGCTGCTCGAGATACTGGAGAAGTTCGCGATTGTAGGGGAGATGCGCGACGTCGAGCTGCACGGCAGCAGTGACGTGACGCTTGAGAGCGGCTTTACCCTGGGCGATCCAGCCGGGAAGCTGTAACAGCAGCGCAGGATGCTGGCGCGCGAGGACCAGCACGGAATCGACAAGGGTATCGGACTTGACCAGCGTGCCATCGAGGTCGACGCAAAGCGGGCAGGCGGCAACTGGAGAAGATGGCATATCCGTCATTATCGTTGAGCGTGACGATTTACAGGGACGGGAAGGTGGGAAATGTGCGGATTGGGGTTGCTAAATGATCCACTGCTCTCAAAGAGAGAACCCACCCTTCACGATGATGTTGCGAAGGATGGGGACACCCGGCATTCAGCTAGGACATGGAATTGGGTCAGGCCTGGATGAGGATGCGCTCTGGGGTGGAGAGGGTTCGTGTGGCGGATTCCGCAGCGGCGAGCGTGCCGGTCTGGGTCCAAACGTGCGGGAAGTAGGCGTTGGTGAAGTACTGGCGCAGCATCCGGTTGGTGTTGAAGAAGTTTCCGTTGAGCGCTATGCAGTGTTGCTGCATGCGGGCCCAGGCCGTGGGATTGGCATAGAGCGGGGCGATAGATTTCTCGAGCTTGTTGTAGAGGCTTTCGGCTTCAAGCTCCTCGGTCTCGGCATCTTCGATGGCCCAGCCGGTGATGGATTCGGCGCAGCCCTCGATCCACCAGCCGTCGAGGATGGAGAGGGACGGGACACCATTGAGTGCAGCCTTCATACCGGAGGTGCCGGAGGCCTCGTAGGGGCGGCGGGGAGTGTTGACCCAGACATCGACGCCCTGGGTAAGTTGAGCGCCGAGATCCCAGTCGTAATTTTCGAGATAGACGATCTTGAGGAAGCTGGAGCGTAGGCGTGCGGCTTCGGCGAAGACATCGCGGATGAGTCCTTTGCCGGCGACGTCGGCGGGATGGGCCTTGCCGGCGTAGAGAATCTGAAGGCCGCCGATCTTTTCAGCGATCTTCGCGAGTCGAGCAGGGTCGT
>JBDTDX010000094.1:0-1963 GCA_039922815.1 Granulicella sp. | reverse complement strand
TCTGCTTACGTGGCATGGTGAAATCCTAGCATCCTACGGACGCCGCGTTGCACCGGCTGCGTCGCTGCCCTCGCAACTCGTTGCAGCGGCCTGCTCCTCCAGGAAGAGGAGCAAGCCGCACAGCGTGGAAGCTTTTACCCAGGGACTTCGATCAACTCGACTTTTCCATCACGCTTTCGGTGCAGGATCATCACCTGACCCGCATGATCCCGGAATACGAAGACATCCCGATCGCGGAAGGCCGCCTCTTTGACCGCTTCTTCAAAGGTCATGGGGCGCATAGCTGCGCTGTCGATCGAGCGAACGACGTGTGGCTCGACCAGAGGAGTCTTCGAAGGAAAGGAATGGACGACCATGGAAACGGCCTTGCGGGCCGCGCTACTCTTCGCCGCAATTTTCTTCGCTGCGGCACGCTTGACCGGAACCACAGGAGTCTCCGATTCGCCCGCCGCAATGTTTGGTTCGTTCTTGTCGCCTTTTGGATGGCGCTTCAGCGTCATCGTCTTCTGCTTGTAGCGAATCCCTTGTTGCTCGACTTTTTCCAGTGCGTCATGGAGCGCAGTTGTCATTTCTGCGGCCTTACAGGTGGCCACTAGCGTAGCACCGCGAGTCACGACAGATACTTCGGCGACATGGCGATATTTATCTTCACTCAGGATGATGTGCGCGCTTGCAGTTCTTCCGATGATTTTGGCAATCCGGGCAAGACCCTCTTCGGCCTGCGCCTTCAGCTTCTTGTTGATGGGTGTCTGTCTTCCTGTGTATTCAACCTTCATCGTGTACTCACCTCGGGAATTAGTTCTACACCCTTTGACGCTCTAACGGACACGTTGATGCTCTAACGGACACGCCGTTGATGTGTACTTGGGATCTGCATATCCTCGCGATACTTTGCTACAGTTCTGCGAGTGACCTGAATCCCCTGCCGCTGCAACTCGGCGGCAAGCTGGTCGTCGGTGAGCGGTTTGCGTTCATCTTCGTCTTCAATTAATTTTTTAACCTTGCGCTTGAGCAGGACAAGTGGCAGATCGGCCCCCTCCGGTCCGTTCACGCCCTCCGTAAAGAAGAAGCGTAGCTCATAGACTCCCTGCGAGGTATGCACGTACTTATTTGCGACGGCGCGACTGACCGTCGAAGGATGAACGCCAATCTCCTCGGCGACGTCTTTGATCATCATCGGCTTGAGCGACTGCTCGCCGTGTTCGAGGAACTCGGCCTGACGTCGCACAATCACCTCGCAGGTGCGCACGATCGTGTTCTTCCGCTGCTCAATATTTCGCAAAAGCTGGATGGCAGATTTGTATCGCTCCTTGACGTACTCGCGCACCTCTTTTTCGGTCTGCTTCTCGCGAAGCATCTTGCGATACCCCTGGTTAAGTCGCAGGGTGGGCAAGTCCTCTTCGTTCATCAAAACCACATAGACATCGTCCCGCTTGACGAAGGCCACGTCAGGCTCGATGAGGCGGGTTTCGCTCTGGTTATAACGCTGACCGGGCCGGGGTTCGAGAGTGCGGATGAAATCGACTGCCGCCTGAACGTCTTCGGCGGTGCGGCCGCAGCTCCGCGTCAACTCGCGCATGTCCTTCTTCTGCAAAAGCTGCAGGCAGTTGGCCACAATGTGAGCGGCGATCTCGAAGATGTCGGTGTGATCGACGAGAGGGGCCGGAGCAAGAGGCGCAGCCTCCGCATAATCCTCGTCGACTTGGGCGGCTGCGCTCTCGGGAACTCTGACCTGCCGCCGTTGCAGCACCAGCTCTGCCTCGCGCTTCTGAGCGCGGATTTGAATCAGAAGACATTCGCGCAGATCGCGCGCACCCACCCCAAGCGGATCAAGTTGGTGGATGACGGCTCGTGCCTCTTCGACACTGGAGTGCGCAAGCTTTCGTTCTTCATCCACGGCGGCAGGTTGCGCGTCGCTCGAACCACTTTCCGGGGGACTACCCTCCTCGGGATGCCATCGAGG
>JBDTDX010000093.1:0-4040 GCA_039922815.1 Granulicella sp. | reverse complement strand
TCTGGAGCCGAGTGGCGGACGTGAGTTTCCCGAAATCTTCCGGCGCAGAACCGCATAGCGCGACTTCACGGAGCGCTCGTCCCTCAGCGGGACATGCAGCAAGCAGGGTGCGGCCAGTGGCGAGACGATCAGCAATGGTGGATAAGCCCTTTGACGGAGCGGTCTATGCCATTGTCAGCAGTGGAGATAGTCTCTTCGCGGCGAGTTCACAAGGCTTACTGACGAGTCGTACTGCGGGCGTATCCTGGAGTGCTATCGAAGGCGGCGGCCCGGAGGAACTCTACTTTCTGGGCAGCGCAAGGGGAGAGGTTGTTGCAGCCGGTCTGAAAGCGATGCGTCTCTCGAAAGATGGCGGCCTAAGCTGGAAATCCACGACTTCGCCTTCGCAGCTAAGCCAACTGACCTCGGTTGCGGTTGACGGCAATGGCGGTCTCTGGGCAGGTGGCAGGGAAGGGGTCTTCTACTCGCCGGATGACGGCGCGAGCTGGCAGACTGTACCTGGGCTTCTCGTTAGCGACGTTAGCAGCGTCTATTACGACGCGGCATCGCAGCGGATCCTGATCACCAATGGTGCCTCCGGGACGATCGTCTATGCGCTGCATCTCCCTGAAAAGAAAGTGACTTTCTGGGATACGGGATGGAATCTACGGTTCGTTCGGCCGGTGGGAGACCACCTTCTGGGCGTTACCCCATACGATGGCGTCGTTCTCGAGCCACGGATGGTCAACTCTCCAGTGGCGTCGCACCACTAAAGCGTGGGAGGCATTCGCGGCATAGAATAGGGGTATGAGCTTGTCTACGTTGGTGCAAGGTGAGCAGCGGCCTTTTCAGACAGACGATCGGGCCATCCTGCCCATTGCGGCAAAGGTGCAGGCTGGCGAACGGCTGAGCTTCGAGGATGGCGTGACGCTTTACGGCAGCGGCGATATCCTCGCTGTGGGCTGGCTGGCCAACCTGGTTCGCGAGCGGATGCACGGCAACACGGCTTATTTCAACGTGAATCGGCATATCAACCCTACCAATGTTTGCGTGGCTTCATGTCGGCTGTGCGCTTTTGGTCGCAAAAAAGGGGAAGCGGGCACCTATACGATGGCGCTCGAAGAAGCCTGGGAGACGGCAGCAACTGGTCTGACCGAGGCGGTTACTGAGTTTCACATCGTCGGTGGATTGCATCCGGACCTTCCTTTTCAATACTTTATGGACCTTGTCAGCGGGCTTAAGGAGCGTTTCCCGAAAGTCCACATTAAGGCCTTTACCATGGTCGAGGTCGCTTTTCTGGCGAAACGCGGCAAGTTTACGATCCGCGAGACGCTGGAGCGGATGAAGGCTGCGGGGGTCGATTCGATGCCGGGTGGGGGCGCGGAGATCTTTGCCGACCGGGTGCGGCATATCATTTGCGACCATAAAATTGATGGCGGGGAGTGGTTGGAGACCGCTAAAATTGCCCATCAGATCGGACTAAAGTCAAACGCTACCATGCTTTACGGACATGTTGAGAATGACGAGGACCGTGTCGATCACCTGATGCGGCTGCGGGCGGTGCAGGATGAGACGGGCGGCTTCCAGACGTTCATTCCGCTGGCCTTTCACCCGGAGAATACGGCGCTTGGACACATCCCGCGGACGACCGGAATGATGGACATCAAGCAGATCGCCGTAGGACGGCTGATGCTCGATAACTTCCCTCATATCAAGAGTTACTGGCAGATGGTCTCGCCGAAAATGGCGCAGATTGCGCTGCGTTTCGGGGCCGATGACATCGACGGAACAGTGATTGAAGAGAAGATTTATCACGATGCGGGGGCTACAACGCCGCAGGGGATGCGGCGCGCGGATTTAGTGCGTCTTATCACCGAAGCAGGGCGCGAGCCGTTCGAAAGGGACACGCTTTACCGGGCCGTGACCCGCAGTGAGGACTCCTTTACGATCGCTGTTTAGGGTCAAAATAGCAAAAAGTGTAACTACAAAAATGTAGTGCTGTAGCTACAAATTTGTAGTGCTGTAGTGACAAAAATGTAGTTACAGTAGCTACATTTTTGGCGTTACAGGGTGTCCGGCAGATACGTCAGCAGATCGGTCAGAAGAGTTGGGAGGTTTCTGGTGGAATCCGACGGAAGTTCCCGAAAGAGAGTGACGATCGCGGCGCTTTGCCCTTTGTGTGGCGGGGGTACTTTGCAGCGGTCGAGGAGGCGGTGGTTCGAATATCCGCTGAGCCTGTTTCATATCTGGCCGTTCCGCTGCAAGGAATGCAATATGCGATTCCTGAAACACAGCCGTTCCTCCTTCAAATAGCTTTGGGATGCTCCTTTACTATGCTGCTTCCAGGGCATTGAAACAGGAAGCGAAGACCCTGGCGGCGACGACGCAGAGGGCCAACAAAAACGGTACGAAGATGCGTACCTCGCCAGCGCTTCCGACCGTAAGCCAGATGGGCAGATAGAGCAGTGCTGCTGCAATCGTTAACGACTCGACAGAATTGAGTCGAGCCCGCGTTTTGAAAGCCGCGACTGCCAGCAGCAAGAATGGAAGCAGCGCCAGCGTGAGCGAGAGAAGATTATGCGGTAGAAGGTTATCTCGGAGTTGGACGACGCTCGTTCCCGGGGTGTAGCTCAAGTGGGGATATCGCACAAACTGCAGGTACCCCTGTACGCTGCCGGCGATGACGACCATCAATGCACCCTTCATGGCGTTCGCGGCGCGTGACCCGAAATCCTGCAACGTTGCTCCTGCGAAGCTCAGAATGAAGAGTGCTGCGCCGAAGACGAAGGGGACATCCGCTCGCACGAAGGATTGAAACACAGTTGCCGCAAGAAGTACCGCCAACCATGTGCCGCTCCTGCGAGAGCGCGCGAGACAAAAGAGCGCGAGAGCGAGGAAGAGGGAGGTCGGCATGGTTTCCGGACGTTGCCACGGGACGATCCAGTTGATGGGGAACTGGATCATTGCGAGATAGAGGGCGACGACGATCAGGCGTTGCTGCCGGTTCTGTCGCCCCTGTCGCCCCTGTCGCTCCTCAGGTTGCGTTGGCAATTCTTGTATTGTCAGTCTGTAGAAGATCCATAGCGCTGCATATCCGAAGAGGCCATCGAGTGCCGCCGCAACCCAGGCTGGATTTTTCATGGCAAAAACGCTGCTTAAGAAATGCCACAGCATTGGCATCATGACGCGATAGGCTTCTGGAGCGTAGAGCGTGCTTGAGGCTGGAGTCTTCAAGCTGGCCTGAAAGTACATGAACCACGAGCTATGAACGAAGTGAGCGAGTGTCAAGCAGACGGCAAGGAGGAAATAACGCACAAAGAGCTTTTCCCGACGCTCGTAGTCTTCCATTCCACTTTCAACCTGGCCGCGCATTTTTCTCCATCCTGTTGCTTTTGAGAGTGCGGAGAGTGATACCGCATCAACTCTGAATCATAAGGGATTGCTCCCGAATACCCAATGTCGTAAGCTCTCGGGAGAGCCGGTGTGATGGTGGCGAGAGCAAGGATCGCGGGAGACCGCTTTGTGGAGGTGGCGATGGCGGTATCGGCAGAGGATGCGGCTTTGTATGCGGTGGTGAGTGCGGCGGCTCCGGCAACGATTGAGGATGTGATTGCGACGATGCAGCAGATCGATGGGCTACTTTTGGATGACGACGGTTTGAAGTGGTTCAACCGGCTTTACATGATGGTGACGGAGCAGGTCGATCTGGAGCCGCCTGCTGGTGGCTGGCAGGATGCTGCGTGGGTGCTGGGGCTGGATGTGGTGTTCGCGGGATTCTACTTTCGCGCGGTGGCGGGTGCGTTAGCGGGGGATGCCGCGGTTCCAAGCTCGTGGCTGGCGCTGATGGAGGCGCGGCACCGGCCAGTGGACCGGATTCAGTTTGCGCTGGCGGGGATGAACGCGCACATCAATCACGACCTGGCACTGGCGCTGCTGGCGACCGATGCGCAGATGGGTATGATTTCGGCCAATGACGGACCTCAACATGCGGACTATGAGGCGGTGAATACGCTGCTGAACACGGTGATGCCGCGCGCATTGACGATGCTGGCGGAGGATGT
>JBDTDX010000092.1:0-3559 GCA_039922815.1 Granulicella sp. | reverse complement strand
AGATGCCGGGGGCGGCGGCGATGACGTGTGGGGTGTGGCGAAGACGTTCGAGCAGCGGACGCCAGTCGGCGATGCCGTCGCCTGCGATCTTCATGAGGTCGATGTGGGAGGTGGAGCCGACGAGGCGCTGCTGGAGGTCGCGCTGCATGCCGTTGGTGATGGCGAGCGCGATGATGAGCGAGGCCACGCCTGCGGCGACGCCGATGACGGAGATCGCAGTAATGACGCCGACCACGGCCTGCCGCCGCTTGGCGCGCAGATACCGGGTCGCGATGAAGAGTTCAAAGCGCATTCGATCTTCAGCTTACCCTGCGCGGTTCGGCAGCACCACCATGCCGGCTGGGATGGAGTTAGTTGGTGAGAACAGCGCGGTAGCGGATCTGATTCTTCTTGACCTTGGCGATGGCGTCGTTGGCCTTCGCCATCGGGAAGCGCTCGGTGATTGCCTTGATGTTATGGCGGGCGGCGATATCGAGCATCTCGTAGAGGTCGCGAGGACTGCCGGAGGGGCTCGACGAGATGGATTTTTGACCGCTCAAGAGTGAAGGGATGAGTACCTGCACGGGCGAGGGAGGGATGCCGACGATGCAGAGCGTACCCTTCGGGCGCAGTGCGTTGACGTATCCCTGCCAGTCCTGATCGGCGCTGACGGTGGAGAGCAGTAGATCGAAGGAGCCGGCAACTTTCTTGAGGGCTTCGGTATCGCGCGTATTGACGAAGTGATGCGCTCCTAGTGTTTTTGCTTCTTCGGCCTTGTCCTTCGAGGTGGAGAAGGCAGTCACTTCGGCGCCGAAGGCCCGTGCGAACTGAATGCCCATGTGTCCCAGGCCACCGATGCCGATGATGCCGACGCGTGAGGAGGGACGGACGCCGTGGTTCCGCAGAGGGCTGTAGACGGTGACGCCGCCGCAGAGCAGGGGAGCGACGTTTTCGCTGTCGAGGACTTTAGGCACAGGGATGGCGAAACGGGAGTTGACGCGAATACTGTCGGCATAACCGCCGTTGCGGCCGATACAGGTAGGCTGCGATTTGGCGCAGAGATGCTCGTCGCCCTGGCGGCACCACTCGCAGATGCCACAGCTATCGGACTGCCAGCCGATGCCGACGCGTCCGCCTACAGTGTGGCTGGTCACTGCCGAGCCGATATTGGTCACCGTGCCCACGATCTCGTGGCCGGGGATGAAGGGATATTTGCTGATGCCCCAGTCGTTGTCGATCAGGGCGATGTCGCTGTGGCAGATGCCGCAATGCGAGATGCGAACCTCGACCTCGTTCGGCTTCAGATCGCCAGCATCATATTTGTACGCAAGCAACTGTGCACCGGCCGCGTGTACAGCTAAACCATGGATCTCGTTCATTGAAATCTTCCTCTTCGTGTACCAGCACGAGGCCGCGAACTCTCTGATGCTACATCAGAAGCGCGCCCAGATTTGCAGATGGATTCAACAGGCCTGCGATGATTTCACACATCGGCGTAAACTTTGGTGCCTTACCCCTGCGATGTCCGGTTTAGTTGACTAGCCTCGCGTGTGCGGCGGTGGCGGGTGTGGGATGGATGACAGAGTACCTTTGCGGACGTCCAACTCATTGCGCCCCACGACGTGCAGTTGCGGCCTGTAGCCCATGGAGCGAGGGGAGACCGGGTTGTATTTCAGGCCCCGGGCGGTTTCGGAGTAAAGTCTGTGATGATGATCTCTCAGCGCGCAGCACGTGAGTCTTTCTCCCCGGGGCGGTCCGCAACATGGTGTTTCGTCGTCTGCCTGATCGCGGCATCGCTGCTGTTTTTGCCGCCGTCTGTGCGGGCGCAGAGCGCACCTGCCGGTGGTGCAGGCGCATCGCCCCAGAAGCCCGCTGACCAGCCTGCGGATGAAGCCGGGCCGCAGACGGATAACGGTCCGATCATTCTGAGAAAAAAGAAGGAGGCGGACGAGCCGCCACCGCCCCCGGCGCCTGAGGAGCCGAAGGTCAAGAATCCAAACAATGAGACGTTCTCGTTGCGCGTCGATGTTCCCATCGTCAATCTGGACGTGAATGTCGTGCTCGACAAGACGCACCAGTTTGTTCCCGGGTTGAAGGCTGGAAATTTTCTAGTCCTCGAAGACGGCGTGGAGCAGCAGGTCCAGACGGTCCGGATGGCGCAGACGCCGATTACCGCAGTGATGCTGCTGGAGTTTGCGGCGAACAGCTACTACTACATTCGCGACATGCAGAACGCGTCTTACAGTTTTTATCAATCGCTGCGGCCTCAGGATTACGTTGCGGTCATTACATACGATCTGCGCACGCACATCCTGACCGACTTCACGAACAACAAGGACGTCATCGCAAATTCGATTCAGTCGCTGACGATTCCCGGCTTCTCCGATACAAACCTGTTTGACGCGCTCTATGAGACGCTCGACCGCGTGAGCCGCATTGAGGGTCGCAAGTATATTGTGTTGATCGGTACGGGCCGCGATACTTTCTCGAAGCTCACGCTCGACAAGATACTAGCGAAGGTCAAGGCCTCGCAGAACGTGACCATCTTCACGATCGGCACCGGCGCTTTTGTGAACGAGATGGTAGGTGGCCGCGGCGGGATGTCCGGCGGCATCCGTGACCTGAATTACCTACAGGCCCAGAACCAGCTCAAGACGTTTGCTGCGATGACGGGAGGCCTGAGCTTCAGCCCGATCTTTCAAGGCGAGCTGCCGAATATCTTCGCGCAAATCAATGACTCGATTCGCAATCAATATGTGCTGACCTATCGACCGACCAACACCAAAAATGATGGAAGCTATCGCAAAGTGAAGGTGCTGCTGGTCGATAACGAAGGGCACCCGTTGCAGATGGCCGATGAGAAGCATAAACCGCTGAAGTATTCGATCATCGCGCGCGACGGCTACCGGGCCAAGCTGCCGGTTGAGTAGGGATAAGCGCACGATGCGCATCGTCTCCTTGCAGCCTTCGGTTGCGATCACTCTGGCATCGCTGGGGCGGCTCGACGTGCTGTGCGCCTGCACGAAATACTGCGTGGAAGCATTGCCGGAGCTCGCCGAACGCAAGCTGCCGGTGCTTCACGATAGCTGGACCGCCGATACCGAAGAGATTCGCGCGACTGCGCCGGACCTGGTGATTGCGAGTGTCCCCTATCGTATGGAATCGCTGGCGGCGATGCTGAAGGCTGGGCTGCCGGTGCTGGCACTGGCCCCGCACGATCTCAGCGATATCTTCAAGGACATTCGCCTGCTGGCCTCGCTCGTCGATGCACGAGAGCGTGGCGAGGCCGTGATTGCGGAGATGCAGGAGCGGCTTGATGGAGTGCGGTTGCAATGCGCATCGGCTCCGCGACGCACCGTCTATTGCGAAGAGTGGGGCAAGCCGATGATCCGCTCACAGCACTGGGTGGCGGAG
This sequence comes from Granulicella sp., assembly GCA_039922815.1. Lineage (GTDB taxonomy): Bacteria > Acidobacteriota > Terriglobia > Terriglobales > Acidobacteriaceae > Edaphobacter. The sequence continues at coordinate 166 of JBDTDX010000092.1, read as the reverse complement.
TTGGTGGAGGTGGCTGGCGGGAAGTACCTTGGCGTACCAGGCAGCCATACAACAGCGGAAGAGATTGCCTCCGCCGACCCCGATGTGTTGCTCTTCGCCTGGTGCGGAGCAGGGGACCGTGTGCCGCTGGAGCGAGTGGTCGCGCAACGTAGCTGGCGGGATCTGC
>JBDTDX010000091.1:0-14302 GCA_039922815.1 Granulicella sp. | reverse complement strand
CTGTGCGCGGGCCAGAAGATCGATGCGTTGACTCAGCAGCAATGCCGCCGTATCGGAGGTAAGGTCGGGGAGGTGCGTCATGCCACGGCGGAGGGCGTCGAGCGTCTGCCCAAGCTGCGTCTCGATTAGGTTGGCGTCAGAGGCGAGTGAGTCGTCGGTAAAGGGCTCAGCGGAAAACGCGGCATCCTCCGTGGTCGTTGCCAGGGCGAGGTGCATCTCGGCAGTGCGGCGGCCGAGCAGGGCGGCTGCGTCAAGGTAAAATCCGGCGTGCTCCCGGGCCAGATCGTTAGGCGCGGGGTCCATGAGGAAACTGGGCGTAGAGCCGAGGTCATGGGGAACAGGGCAATTGGCGCAACTGTCGTAGTAACGGCTTAGCTCATCGAGAGTCCACTGCCATCCGTCACCCTCGTTCTTCACGAGACCTTGAAGCATGGCGAGGGTCGTGGGTTCACCCGTGGGAGATGTCACCGTGATATCCCCAAGGAAAGGAGCGATGCGGGGAAAGTGTGCGACCTCGGTGAGGAAGCGGCCGATCTCGGTGTCGGGATTTTCTCCGGGTTGAAGGCGACGGAAAAGTTTGAGAATGAGCTTGTTGCCGTAGAGGATTGAGGTATTCGACTGTTCCGCGGAACCGGTTCGTGCCGCAAGGGGTGCCGTACCGCGCAGCGCGCTGAAATCCGGTCCTCTGTGCGCGGTGAGCGCGCCGCGGTTGTCTCCGTCGATGCTCTCGAGGGGAAACCCTGCACCATCTTCTATCAGCGCAAGGAGGCTCTGACGTACCTCTTCGCTGATGACCGCATCGTGTAGAACGGCTGCGCCTTCGGAGGACTGGAGGGCCGCCAGGATCGTCTGCGGTGAATGTTCGCGGATCGCCTCGGCCGCCGCGCCTGTCGAAAAAGCAAGGGGAAGCTGGTACTGGTCTCGCGTTCCATCCGTGTACGCAATGGTGAGGAAGATGAGCGCGGCTTTGGAGGTGAGGATGTGGCCGGGAGTGCCGGAGTTGGCAAGATCAAGCGACACCCAATCCTCAATGGCGATCTGCTCGATGGTGCGAGACTTCGCGCCGAACCAGCGCTGATTCGGCAGATAGTTTGGCAGAGACTGCTGGAGCAGCGTCAGGCCTGCGCCAGAGAAAAGTGCAGGCCAGCCTTTATTGAGAAAAGCGTTGGCGAGGTCATCTTCAGTGGGATTTGAATTGCTGATGGGTACGGGAACGCCGACTAATTGCGGTGCAGGCTGCAGTTCCAGCCAGAGAAAAGAATACGGTGCAATGGTCAGCGGATAGGGCGCTGCCGTGATCAGCGGGAACGAGACATATCCCAGCATCTCGACAGGCTGCATCCCGGCAAACTTGCTGAGATCGAGCGACACCGGCTGGGCAAAGCGCGAGAGATTCGCAACGCACAGAACGGTCTCGCCCGTCGATGATGAACCGGGAGGCATCGACGCGGTCTCAGCGGCTGATGAGGCGTAGGGATCGTAACGACGGATGTAAGCGAGGATCTTGCGATTTTCGGGGCTCAAAAATTCGAGCGTACCGCGGCCGAAGACCTGGAACAGTTTGCGCAGGGCAATCATGTTCCGCGTCCAATGAAGAAGCGAGGACTGATCGGATTGCTGGGCTTCGACGTTGATGGCCTGATAGCCCCAGACAGGATCCATGATGATGGGAAAGTAGAGCTTTGCGGGGACGGCTTTGCTGAAACCCGCATTGCGGTCGGAGTTCCATTGCATGGGGGTGCGAACGCCGTTGCGGTCGCCAAGATAGATGTTGTCGCCCATGCCAATCTCGTCGCCGTAGTACATGATCGGCGTACCGGGAAAGCTGAGCAGGAGCGAGTTGAGTAGTTCGATCCGGCGCCGGTTGTTATCGACGAGTGGCGCGAGACGGCGCCGTATGCCGACGTTGATGCGCATGCGCGGATCGGACGAGTAGGCAAGATACATGTAGTCGCGCTCGTCGTCGGTGACCATCTCGAGGGTCAACTCGTCATGGTTGCGGAGGAAGAGACCCCACTGGCAGTTATCGGGGATCGCCGGTGTCTGCGCCATGATGTCGGTAATCGGCAGGCGGTCCTCCTGACGGAGCGCCATGTAGATGCGCGGCATCAAGGGGAAGTGGAAGGCCATCTGGCATTCGTCGCCATCGCCGAAGTACGGGCGCACATCGGCTGGCCACATGTTGGCTTCCGCAAGGACGAGGCGATTGTCGTACTCCGCATCAATGGCGGCGCGAATCTGCTTGATTTTGACGTGGGTCTCGGGCACGTTCTCGCACGAGGTCCCATCACGCTCGACGAGGTAGGGAATTGCGTCGAGACGCAGGCCGTCGACGCCCATGTCCATCCAGAAGCGCATGGCGTTGAGCACTTCTTCCATCACGCGCGGGTTGTCGAAGTTGAGGTCGGGCTGGTGCGAGAAGAAGCGATGCCAGTAGAACTGCTTCGCGGTTTCGTCCCAGGTCCAGTTCGATTTTTCGGTGTCGGTGAAAATGATGCGTGCTTCTTTATAGAGTTCGATGGAGTCGGACCAGACATACATCTCGCGTTCGGGCGAACCCGGGGGCGCGAGACGGGCTGCCTGAAACCAAGGGTGCTGATCGCTGGTGTGGTTGATGACCAACTCGATCATGATCTGCATTCCGCGCAGATGGGCTTCGTTCAAAACCTGCTGGAAATCGGCGATGGTTCCGTAGCTGGGATTGACGTCGGTGTAGTTGGCAATGTCGTATCCATCGTCGCGGAGGGGCGACGGCATGAAGGGAAGCAGCCAAAGGCAGGTGACGCCGAGATCCTGCAAATAATCGAGCTTCGAGAGGAGACCCGGAAAGTCCCCTATACCGTCGCCGTTCGAATCCATGAAGGCGCGGATGTGGATCTCATAGATGATGGCGTCCTTGTACCAGAGGGGATCGGTGGCGCTGCCAGCTTTCTTCAAAGAGGACACTCTACTTTCTGGTGACGCGGAGGATGTGCGCGGGCATTACGTCGGGCCGCAGCGCGACATAGTTGCTGCGGCCATTCCATTGATAGTGACTACCGGTCAGCAGATCTTCTACATCGAAGGTCTGCTCGTGCTGGATACCAAGGTGTTTGAGGTCGAGTTCGATCCATCCGGTCTGTTCCTGAACGGGATCGAGATTGATGGCGACGAGGATGATGTTGTCTGCTGAAGATTTGCTGTAGCAGAGAATCTGTGAGTTATCAACCGGGTGAAAGTGAAGCGATAGATCGTTTTGAAGCGCAGGGTTATCGCGCCGAATCCTATTGACGGACGTGATCAGAGGGGCAATCGAGTAACCTGCGGAGCGATCCCACTGGCGTATCTGGTATTTCTCGCTATCGAGGTACTCCTCGCTGCCCGGCTTGGCAGGACGGCCTTCGCACAACTCGAAGGCAGGACCGTAGATTCCGTAATTCGCCCCAAGCGTCGCGGCGAGTAGAAACCTCTGCATGAAGGCAGCGCGTCCTCCCGTCTGTAGCGAAGCGTGGAGAATGTCCGGCGTGTTGGGCCAGATGTTCGGATGAAAGAAATCGGTGACGGGCGGTTTGGTGATCTCTTCGAAGTACTGCTGCAGCTCTGCCTTGCCTGTCCGCCAGGTGAAGTAGGTGTAGGACTGCGTGAAGCCTGCTTTGGCGAGCGAGTACATGACATGGGGACGGGTAAAGGCTTCGGCGAGGAAGATGACGTCGGGGTGGCTCTTGTGTACCTCTGCGATGCACCACTCCCAGAAGGAAAGGGCCTTGGTGTGGGGATTGTCGACGCGGAAGATTTTGACGCCGTGACGAATCCAAAAGGTGAATACAGAATGAAGCTCCTCCCACAAGCCACGCCAATCGGGCGACTCAAAGTTGAGAGGGTAGATGTCATGATATTTTTTTGGAGGATTTTCGGCATATTGAATGGACCCGTCCGGGCGAATGATGAACCAATCGGGATGCTCTTTGACCCACGGGTGATCCGGCGAGCATTGGAAGGCGATATCGAGCGCGAGCTCCATGCTGCTTTTCTGAGCGGCGGCGACAAGTTTTTTGAAGTCCGCCAAAGTGCCCAGTTCGGGAAGAATCGCCTTATGGCCGCCTTCTGCGGCGCCGATGGCCCAGGGACTACCGTGATCGCCAGCCTGCGCAATCACATTGTTATTCGGGCCCTTGCGATAGGCCGTACCAATGGGGTGAATAGGCGGCATGTAGAGGACATCGAAGCCCATGGCCGCTATCTCGGGGATACGTGCGGCGACATCGGCTAATGTTCCGTGTCGCGCGGGATCAGGCGATGCGGATCGAGGGAAGAGTTCGTACCACGTGGAGTAACGGGCGCGCTCGCGGTCAACCCACAGAGTCAGTTCCCGCTCGTATTTGGTGGCGAGGGAAAGATCGGGATAGCGTGCGACGAGTTCGATGATCTCGTCGGTAATGGGACTTTCATAGGTGGCAGCTTTCTGGTCCGCCATCCAGCGAAGCGAGGTGAGAATCTCTCCGAGCTGTCTGGCGTCGCGGCCCTTGGCGCGAGAAGCTGCCTGCTCAATTAGAATGGCTCCTGAGCGAAGCGCCAGTGGAATATCCTGCGGCTGGGTGGATTCAGTGGGTTGTTTGGGGTCAGGCTGGGGCGTCAGCCGCTTTTTGAGATCGTGACACCAGGTATCGAAGTGATCGATCCAGGCCTGAATGGTGTATTGCCACAGACCCGGTTGATCCACCGTGAAATCCGCTGTCCAAAGGTCATTGCCGAGCGGTGCGAACGGGCTGGACCGCCAGCGGCGCTCGCCCTCCTGACGGTAGAGCAGTCGTGCTGCCACATGATCGTGGCCATCGCCGAACGCAGCGCAGGTGACGGTGACCGTATCGCCTAAAATGCGTTTGACGGGATAGCGGCCGCAATTAATCTGGGGCTGAACTTCTTCGATGACAATACGTTTGCGGCCTTCAACAGGTTTCATTCTCTAAATTCTCGCTTATCTTGATATTGCATGTTTTCCAAAAAGACAATTCTGATTGCTTCGGCTTGCATCTTACTCACAAAGCTTGGCTTCCTAAAGTAGAGATGCGGCGTGAGCTACTGGCGTTTGCTGACCACCGAAGGACTCACGCACCGATTATCGAAGAGAAGTGAGAGGAATTGTGCAGGAACGAAAGAATCTACGGAAAAAAGGGGGATCTCTTCACGGTTCCCCCATCGAAGATTATGTTTTGATTGGCGATTGCCAGACCGGTGCTCTGGTCTCGCGTCAAGGTTCGATCGACTGGTTATGCTGGCCGAATTTTTCGTCAGGTGCCTGCTTTGCAGCGCTGCTGGGAACGAAGGATCATGGCCACTGGCAGATCGCACCGAAAGAGAAATTGATCGCGGGCCAACGACGGTATATTCCGCACACGATGATTCTTGAGACAAGGTTCGAGACCCGCAATGGCGAGGTGCTGGTGACGGATTTCATGCCTCCGCGGACGAATGCTCAAGGGGACGCGAAGAAGGTCCACCATTCGAGTGTCGTAAGGATCATTACCGGTGTGCGGGGCAAGGTAGCTATGCGCATGGACCTCGCGATCCGGTTCGACTATGGCAGAACTGTGCCCTGGGTAACGAAGAGCGATCACGAGGTTCGCGCGGTTGCCGGGTCAGACATGGTGGTCCTGCGTACAAAATTCTCGGGAGTCAAAGAAATCCCTCTCGAAGGCGAAGGGCTTTCCACGGTAAGCGAGTTTGCTATCAGCAAAGGAGACTCGGTCTGCTTCACACTTATGTACGGGTCTTCCCTTGCTGCTGTGCCCGATGGGGCCGATGCCCGGGAGTCGCTTAAAGCCACCATCAAATACTGGGAGGACTGGGCAGCACAAAATAATTATTGCGGTGCGTATGCAGATGCGGTGGAGCGGTCCTTGATGACCTTGAAAGCTCTGACCTACCAGCACTCCGGCGGCATCGTGGCTGCGTTGACGACCTCGCTACCGGAAAAGATAGGGGGGCAGCGCAACTGGGATTATCGCTATTGCTGGCTGCGGGATACCGCCTTTACGTTACTGGTGCTCATCGATGCAGGCTATACGCAAGAAGCAATCGCGTGGCGTCGCTGGCTTCTGCGCGCGGTCGCAGGATCGCCAGAGCAGATACAGACGATCTATGGCATCTACGGTGACCGGCAGATCCCGGAGTGGACCGCGGATTGGCTGCCCGGCTATGAAAACTCGCAACCGGTGCGAATTGGCAACGGAGCGGTCAACCAGTTCCAACTCGATGTCTTCGGCGAGGTTGTGTCAGCGCTTTCCAGAACGCCCGAGGCAGAGGACGACATTCGTGTGTCTTCGAGTGCGTTGCAGACGTCAATCGTTAATCATCTATGCCATGTCTGGCCGGAGCCCGACGAAGGCATCTGGGAGGTGCGCGGGCCTCGCCGCCATTTCACGCATTCCAAGGTGATGGCCTGGGTTGCGCTCGATCGGGCGATCAAGCAGTATGAGGGCTACGATGGCCGTTCGGTCGACCTGAAGAGGTGGAAGAAGAATCGCGACATGCTTCATACAGAGATCTGCAAGAAGGGGTTCAATCGCAGGCTGAACAGCTTCACGCAGTCGTATGGATCGAAGCAATTGGATGCATCTTGTCTGCGGATTGTGCTCGTAGGATTTCTGCCGCCGGAAGACCCGCGGATCCGCGGCACGGTAGAGGCCATCGAGAAACACCTGATGAAGGATGGTTTTGTCATGCGGTATGACACACGCAAGACAGACGACGGCCTACCCAGCGGAGAGGGCGTCTTCCTCGCATGTAGTTTCTGGATGGTCACCAATCTCTGGTTGCTCGGGCGCAAGGACGACGCGACGGCCCTCTACGAGAAACTGCTTCTAGTCCGCAACGATGTGGGTTTGCTCGCAGAGGAGTATGACACTGTCGATAAGCGGATGGTCGGGAATTTTCCACAGGCGCTTTCGCATATCGCACAGATACATGCGGCGTTCGCCATTTCCGGCGCGTGGGTGCCGGAGACGTGCACTATACAGGCGGAAGGCTAAGGTTGACGAGGGTCAGCTTGCGGTACAACCCTGTCAGGATTGTGTCTCTCTAAGTGGAGAGACCGCGACCTCGATCAGCATCAAGATGCCGTTGCGAGACCCCTCAGAGGCACTTTGCAATGCCCCCAAACTCTTTATGATCGGCGCTGATGACGATGTTATGTACTCCAGGTTCAACGTATCGACTCCAATTACATAAGAACTTCACGTTTGACGCCGCGGCGAGCGTCGCCACGTATCTCCAGGAGCTTGGTATCTCGCATGTGTACTGTTCGCCTTATCTACAGGCCTCTCCGGGCAGTATGCACGGGTATGACGTGGTCGATCATCAACGAGTGAACGATGAGCTGGGAGGAAGAGCGGGACATGGGCGTTTCTGCCGCGTGCTGGGCGATTTGGGATTGGGGCAGGTGCTGGACATTGTGCCGAACCATATGTCACTCGGCCCCGAGAACAGGTACTGGTGGGATGTGCTCGAGAACGGTACGTCGAGCCAATATGCATCTTTCTTTGATATCGACTGGCAGCCCCAGGAGGAGCGTCTTCGCGATAAGGTACTGGTGCCGGTTCTGGGCGATCAGTATGGCCGCGTGCTGCAAGGGGGCGGGATCAAAGTGGTGCGGCGCGGCACTGCGTTTCTAGTAGAGGTGGCAGGCCAGACGCTACCGGTTTCGCCGCGCTCCTTGCCTGTCGTGCTGGCGCGTGCTGCCGAATATGCGAAGTCGGATACGCTGCGTTTTCTGGCAGCGTCATTCGGACGTCTGCCGGAGCCGGAGATTTGGGATCGCTGGAAGATCCTTGTCCGCCATCGCGACAAGGTTGTGGTGCTAGGTCTGTTGCAAAGGCTTTGCGCAGAAGAGCTTGGGGTCTGTGAGGCAATCGATCGTTCGGTTGCTGAGTTGAATGCAAATCTCGATGGTCTTGACGATTTTCTTAATCAGCAAAATTACCGGCTGGCTTACTGGAAGACCGCCGATCAGCAGCTTGGGTATCGCCGTTTCTTCGATGTGAATACATTGATCGGACTGCGCGTTGAGCAGGAGCATGTTTTTGAAGAGACGCATGCACTCGTTCTTGATTGGCTGAAGCGTGGTGTAGTGGATGGTGTCCGCGTTGATCATCCTGACGGATTACGAGATCCTTTGCAGTATTTTCGGCGGCTCCGCGAAGGAGCCCCGGACGCGTGGATCGTCGCGGAGAAAATTCTCGAGCCTGAAGAGTTTCTGCGCGAAAGCTGGCCCATCGAAGGCACCAGCGGCTATGACTTTTTGAACGTCCTCAACTCCGTCATGATGCGGCCAGAAGGTCTCGCCGAGTTGACTGGAATCTATGCTGATTTTACGGACGAGCCGACAAATTTCGCTTTGATCGCTCATGAGAAAAAAATCAGCGTAACCCAGGAAGCGCTTGGCAGCGACGTGAATCGGCTGACGTCTTTGTTTGTCGGAATATGCGAAGACAACCGCAACGAACGCGACTATACCCGGACGGAGATGCGACGGGCAATCCGCGAAGTAGCCGCTTGCTTTCGCGTCTATCGAACGTATGTAGTGCCTGAGCGCGGTGAGATTACAGACGAGGACCGGGCCCACATTACACAGGCTACCGATTGCGCACGAAAGGAACGCCAGGACATCGACGGCGGTTTGTTTGATTTTCTGCGAGATGTTCTGACGATGGAGACTACCGGCAAACGCGAAGCAGAGTTTTTGATGCGCTTCCAGCAGTTCACGAGCCCAGTCATGGCGAAGGGCGTCGAGGACACTGCGTTCTACTGCTACAACCGACTGGTGAGTTTGAACGAGGTCGGAAGTGATCCGGCAAAGGACGGTATGACCGTCGAGGAGTTTCACGCATACTGCACAAAGATGCAGGCGACACATCCGCTGACCATGACGGCGCTCTCGACGCATGACACCAAGCGCAGCGACGATGTGCGCGCGCGGCTCGCGGTGTTGACAGAGATTCCAGGCAAGTTTGCCATGGCGGCACAGCGATGGTCGCGGATGAACAGTTCGTTTCGCACCAAAGAGTTGCCCGATCGCAATACGGAATACTTCTACTATCAGACGCTGATCGGCGCGTGGCCACTCACGCTCGAGCGGGCGCAGGCTTACATGCAGAAGGCCACCCGCGAGGCGAAGCAGCAGACCTCATGGACAGCGAACAATAAAGAATTTGAGGATGCTCTGAATAAGTTCATCGCGGCCACCCTTAGCTCGCCTGCCTTCATCGATAAGCTCGGCCAGTTTGTCGAGCGGGTGAAGGGCGCGGGGCGCATCAACTCCCTGTCGCAGACGCTCCTTAAATGTACCGCTCCCGGAGTGCCCGATCTCTACCAGGGAGGCGAACTCTGGGATCTGAGTCTGGTTGATCCGGACAATCGACGTCCAGTGGACTATGAGGTTCGCCGCAATCTACTCAAAGATTTGTCAGTGCTTCCAGTAGCAGAAGGAGCGGCCACGGCAATGGTGCGTATGGACGAGGGCGCGCCTAAGTTGTGGACGATCTATCGGGCGTTGAAGCTGCGCCGGGAGCGGCCGGAGTGGTTTGGCACGGATGCCGCCTATACGCCACTTGTTGTGGAGGGCCGGGCCGCGAACCACGCGATTGCTTATCTACGTGGCGATGCGGTGGCAACCATCGTTCCTCGGTTGACGCTCACCCTGGCGGGTGCATGGCAAAAAACTACCGTCACACTGCCCGAAGGACGCTGGAAAAATTGGCTCACTGGCGGCTCCCACCTTGGCGGAAAGGTTCCTCTGGAATCGCTGACCAAGGATTTTCCAGTGGTGTTATTGACGCGGGAGGCAGACAGCAATGCATGAGTTTCAGGTATGGGCGCCCAAGGTGAAGAAGGTCGCTGTCAAGGTGGCTGGCGCATCCCACGCGATGAGTGGACCCGATAAGCACGGAAACTGGACGGCAACGGTTGCCGACGCTGACTTTGGGGCAGACTATGCGTTTCTACTGGACGATGATCCGCAGTCTTACCCTGATCCGCGCAGCCAGTGGCAGCCGCATGGAGTTCACGCAGCATCGCGACTATATGATCAGACCGCCTTTGCATGGCACGATCAACGCTGGCAGGGGCCGCCGCTCACCGGCGCAGTCATCTATGAGTTGCACATCGGCACATTCACGAAGGACGGAACGTTCGATGCTGCCATTGAACATCTCGACTATCTCTTCGAGTTGGGCGTGACCCACATTGAGATCATGCCAGTGGCGGCTTTTCCCGGCGAGCACGGGTGGGGCTACGACGGGGTCTCCTTATTTGCTGTGCGCGACAGCTACGGTGGTCCTGATGGATTGAAGCGGCTGGCCGATGCCTGTCATGTGCGCGGCCTCGCGATCCTGCTCGATGTGGTCTATAACCACTTTGGCCCAGTGGGGAATTACACGGGAAAGTTCGGGCCCTACACGACGGATCGGCATTGCACTCCCTGGGGCAGCGCAATTAACTTCGAAGCCGCAGGGAGCGATGAGGTTCGCCGATACTTCTGCGACAACGCGCTGATGTGGATGCGTGACTTTCACATGGATGGCCTTCGCCTGGATGCGGTGCATGAGTTGATGGATCGTTCCGCAATTCACTTCATGGAACAGCTCTCCGCCGAGGTGGAGGTGTTGTCGGCGCGTCTGGAACGACGGCTGGTGCTAATTGCCGAGAGCGATCTGAATGATCCTCGCGTGGTCACGCCTCGCGAGGCACGCGGCTACGGGATGGATGCGCAGTGGAGCGACGACTTTCACCATGCATTGTTTACCTTGCTGCATGTCGATGAGGGCAAAGGGTACTACGATGATTTCGGTTCCTTTGCAAATCTGGCGAAAGCTTTGTCGGAGATGTTTGTGTATGACGGAGCCTATTCGAGCTATCGCGGGCGCACGCATGGCAGACCGGTGGAAGGCCTATCAGCACACCACTTTATTGGCTTTATTCAGAATCACGATCAGGTAGGAAACCGGGCAACCGGCGATCGTCTGGAGCAGGTTGTCGGTCTGGCAAAGGCGAAGGTCGCGGCTGGAATCGTGCTGACGGCACCGTTTATCCCCATGCTTTTTCAAGGTGAGGAGTTTGCTGCATCAACGCCTTTTCAATACTTTGCCGACCATGAAGATCCGGTGATGGCGAGGGCTGTCTCCGAGGGGAGGAAGCGTGAGTTCGCAGCCTTTGGGTGGAAGGCGGAGGAGATTCCGGATCCGGAGAAGAAGGAGACGTTCGAGCGATCTAAATTGAACTGGGATGAAGTTCACGAAGGCGATCACGCCGAGATGCTGGAGTGGACGAGGTCGCTGATCCACCTGCGGCGCGACTCCGTATCTTTGAACGATGGGAACGTCAACCACGTAAAAGTAGAGTTCGACGAGCAGAAACGATGGCTGACCATAAGACGGGGGGCAGTATTGGCAGTCTGCAACCTTGGCAGCGAGGCGGTAGAGCTTGAAAACTCCGAAGAACTCCCGTTGCGCCTGGCATCGCAGCCCGGAATTGAGGTCAAAGGGAAAAAGATTGAGCTTCCCCCGGATTGCTTTGCGCTGCTCGGGGAGGAAGGCTCTTAGAGACCGGTCGGGAAGCGCCATTGAGGGACTCCCAATGTCTATTTTCCGAAATGAGTTGCGTTAGCGCTGCCATTCGTGAAAGCGCGTGATAGAACGAGTCTTAATTTGGCCTTAATCCGCGATTTGCTAGCAGTGGGAAACTTTGTCCCCTACAAAACTTTGCAGAAACTTTCTCCCATTTGATCCGTATTCTTATATGTGAGTACTGTTCGGCTTTGGCGCAGTACCCGGCTTCTGTGCAAATGGGCGGAGGCCATCGCGAACGGACACGAGGGAAGCTAATTATGTCGATCAAGGGCAGTTACATTTTGGGAATAGCGCTGGCCATGAGCATCCCCATGATAGGGAGCGCGATGAATGGGACCGCCCTGTGGGCACAAGCCCCAGCCGCTACCTCACAGCTGGGAACGGTTAAATCAGTCGCGGACAACAGCCTGACCATTGCCACCGCTACCGGAGCCCAGGTTACGGTAACGGTCCCGGAGGGCACGCCGATCAAACAGGTTGCTCCCGGAAGCACCAATCTAAGTTCGGCGCAGACGATTACACTCACAGGCATCAGCGCTGGGGACAAAGTTCTGGTCAGTGGCAAGAGCGGCACCGATGCCGGCTCTTTTAGTGCAACGCGTGTCATTCTGATGAAGTCTACGGACATCGCCCAGAAGCAGGCGGGGGAGCAAGCGGACTGGCAGAAGCGCGGAACGGGTGGCATTGTGACCGCGGTTGATGCAGGAGCGAGCAAGATAACCATTTCTGCCGGCTCGAAGAAAACAACGATAGATACGACCGGCGCAACAATCTACCGTCGTTATGCGGATGACTCCATCAAGTTTCAAGATGCGAAGCCAGGAACCCTTGCACAGATCAAAGCAGGGGATCAGTTGCAGGTTCGCGGCAACAAAACTGCCGATGGAACCTCCATTCAGGCCGAAGAGATTGTGAGCGGCGCCTTCCGTAATCTCTCCGGAACTCTAACGGCGATTGATGTAGCGGCTAAAACCGTCTCGCTGAAAGACCTGACGACAAAGAAAATGGTAACGGTGGCGATCACTTCGAACTCAGACCTGCGCAATCTGCCGCCAGAGATCGCTGCGCGTTTTGCCGCGCGGGAACGAGGCGCGGCTGGAGCGGGTGCGCCGCGAGGCGCTTCCGGAGCGGGGGAGCAGGCCGGAGCCGGTAGGCCGGCAGGAGCGGCAGGTGCCGGTGCAAGGCCTGCGGGTAATGGTGGTGCCTATCCCGGCGGCGGAGAACGTGGCGTAGGCTCGCAGGCTGGTGAGGGCAGCGGTGGCCCTGGTGGGCGCGCCGCCGGTATGCAGCTCTCCAAAATGCTGGCAAATCTGCCAAAGGTGCAGTTCGCTGATCTTCATACGGGGGAGGCGGTAATGATCGTCGCTTCCCAATCGGCCACCGATGCAACAACTGCGGTGACACTTCTCAGCGGAGTGGAACCGATCCTCACAGCGACGCCAAGTGGATCGGAAGGGGTAACGCTTTCCCCGTTCGCTTCGGGGGGCGGGGCCGGTGAAGCCGCCTTCAGTGGCGGCGACAGCGGCGGAGCACCCCAATAGCAGCCGATCGCACGGTTCCTTTTTCAGAGTTTAGATTCGATACAATTTTTTATGATGAGGAGTTTTAATGTCTTTTCGATTGAGCCTTAAGTTGATGTTTTTGCTGTTTCTTGGAGTGTCGAGCGTGGGCGTTTTTGCGCAGCAACCGGCCAGTGTCGTGCGTGGACTTGTTGCCGACCCGGACAGCGCAGTTATTCCAGGAGCGACGGTAACGCTCACTCCGGCGTCAGGAAAAGCCTTGACGACAGAGTCGGGAGCCGACGGCGCATACACGTTCCGGGGCGTGCCTGAAGGAACCTATTCCCTCACGGTCACCATGAATGGTTTTTCTACCTTTGTGAGACAGGGGATCAGGATAGGTGCGACGCAGAGCTTGACCGTGGATGCAAAGATGGCTGTCCAAGCCGAAGACCAGATCGTACAGGTCACCACGAATACCAATACGCTCAGTGTCGATCAGGACAGTAATGCGAGCGCGACGGTGCTCACAGCCAAGGATCTGGACGCGTTGTCCGACGATCCCGATGAACTTTCCGCGGAGTTGACCGCGCTGGCAGGACCTTCCACGGGCCCGAATGGCGGTCAGATTTATATCGATGGATTCACCGGTGGGCAGTTGCCGCCCAAGTCTTCGATCCTTCGCGTCATCATCAATCAGAATCCTATGTCAGCCCAGTACGACCGGGCAGGGTTTGGACGCATTTTGGTTGTCACCAAGCCAGGCACCGACAAGTATCATGGATCGGCTCAATACAATTTCAATAATTCTGCTCTGAACACGGCGAACCCGCTGATTAAAACGACTCAGCCTCCGTACCACACCAACTTTTTCTTCGGCAACATTACGGGCCCGATCAATAAAAGGGCCTCCTATTCTGGTGGCGGTTCGTATCGACAGATTCAGGACAACGCAATCATCAACGGAACCATCGTTGCTCCCTCGGCGGGGTCGACCACCATCTGCGCTCCAGGCATCGCAACCTGCGTACCAACTCCCTACCAGCAAGCCGTCTCTGTTCCCCAGACACGATGGGACTTCACGCCGCGTCTTGATATCGCAGTGACTAACACGAACGCCTTGAGTGTCCGTTATCAATACGAGAGCAACGTTCAGGACAATAACGGTATCGGCAACTTCTCCCTCCCGTCGGTGGCAAGTAA
>JBDTDX010000090.1:0-3551 GCA_039922815.1 Granulicella sp. | reverse complement strand
CCCTTGGCGGTTCGACTCTATACCTTCGCGGGAACTGCTCTAGAAGCTGTCTGCGAGAGCACAATAAAAGAGCCATCCTCGCGGATGGCTCTTTGTTGTTTGGGTTTCTGTTGCTTTAGAGAAGGCTGCTGTGGGTGTGGAGGAAGGCAACCGCAGATTCCTTAGGGAATGACAAACAAAAGAGGCGGCAGACTCTACACCGACTGCTACTTTGCTTTAGGGGGCGGTCACGCGGACGGAGACGCCTGTTCCCTGCAGGGGAATCGTTCCGTCGATGACGTCGTTGTCGGTGCGGATGATGGTCATGTTCTTGCTGTCGCTACAGATGACGTAGACCTTGCCCGTGGGCGTTCCGGTGGTGGCTGCAATGTAAGACGGGTGGCAGGGTAACGGAATGGTTGTGCTGACGAGGTTGGTGGTGAGGTTGATGACCGAGACCGAGCCTGGGGTATTGGCATTGCCGGCGTTGGCGACGTAGGCGCGAGTACCATCCTGCAAGGCAGCGACCATGACGGGATTGACTCCGACTGTGGGCTGGGCAAGGACTGTACCGAAGCCGACAGCGTCGACTGGATTGTTCGGGTCGCAATTGACGTTGGTGGGCTGGGCGGAGGCGTTGCAGAGCGGAATGCTGATGATGCTCAGGGAGCCATTGCCGGTGCCATTGCCGGCGTTCGCAACGACCATCTCTGCGATCGGAGGAGCGAAGTCGGCCCAGAGGGGCGCGGTGCCGACTTTGATAATTCCCGATCCGGTGGGCGTAGCGGTGGCGAAGGCGTCAAGCTGGTTGGTCTGCACATTGATGACACTGACCGTGCCGTCACCCTTGTTCATGACGAAGGCGCGCTTGCCGTCAGGGGTCATGACGCCGTAGACGGGCGTGTTGCCAACGGGGATGCTTGCCGTGGGGGTGTTGCTTGCGGTATCGATGGCGACTGCCACGGGCGGGTTGGCGACGCTTCCGTCACCCTGACCGAGGGCATAGACGCGGGAGGCATTGGAGATGCCCACGACATAGATGGGATTGATGAGCGCAAACTCCTGCTTGAGCGCGAGCGGGGAGCCGCCGGTCCCTGACCCACCCGCGATGTTCTGGAACTCGCCGATGGAGTTGCGGCCGGGCTCGGTCACATAGGTGTTCGTGCCCTGAGGGAAGATGCTGATGGGATTGGAGCCGGCGAGCGGAGTCGTTTGCAGAACCTGGCTGGCGATCAGTTGCGTGGAGACGCCGAAGGTGTTGAGCGTGCCATCCCCGTTAATGGTGTAGCCGGTCGATCCACCGGCGCCAAGGATGAGGTACTGTGGGTTGGCTCCGATATTCGCGGTGATGAGGACGGTGTCGCCGGAGAAATCCACGATGGTGACGAGGCCGGGACTGGTGGGACTGGGGCTCGAGATCGCGACGGCGTACTTGGTCGGTTGCGCCGAAGGGCCAACGGGATTGATGGCGGAGAGGACGGGTCGATAGGTGCTGCCGCAGCCAATCAGCGCGGTAAAACCGGCCGCGCCGAGAGCAACGAGTGCTGCCGAACGCACGAGATACCGCGCGGGGCGCGATACAGTTTTTCTAGCTTCTACACACTTTGTTTCGATTCCTGCTAAATGCAAAACTGCTCCCACGCTGATGCTGGTCTTGGCTAAGCTCAAGCATCGATTGTAAATCACGGAAGCGGGCTGGAGGGGTGCGCGGGCAAAACTCCCTTGGCAGGGGTTATTCGAAGGCTTACGCCTACGGTGGCGAAGCCGGGCGGGATGGAGAAGACGTGCGGGTCGGGCTCGCCACGGCTGAGGATGTCGAGGTGGAGTTCCTGAACGCCGCCGTTGGCGTCTTGACGAGTGACTGCGAGGTTTGTCTGGAGGTCGGGGGAGTACCAGAACTCGCGGGAGGAGGTGACGGTGCGGTCGTTGCCGATGGTGCCGGGATTGATGACGATGGTCTCGCGGGTGCCGACGACGCGAAGCTTGTCGAGGGTGCGTTCGCCGAGGCTGTCGCGGTTGAGGTTGCGGCGACCGTTGTCAAAGGGGCCGACGGGGCGAACCTGGGCAGGTGTGGTGTTGGGCAGGAAGGGGCTGACGACGCAGACATGAGTGACGTAGTTGCAGACGATGGCGATGTGATGGACGGGATCGGTGGCTTTGGATTCGGTGAGGGTCGTCTTCGGGTCGGCATTCTGGGGGCCGAAGCGATGCACCTCTTGAAAGACACGCCCCTGGGAATCGCGGGCTACGTTGGAGACGAGATAGACGACGGTTGTGCCGCCGTCAACGGAAGGTCGAGTCCAGGTGATGTGGTCGATGGCGGAGAAGGGCTCGTTGGCGATGGGAGGGACCGCAATTCCGGGAACCATGGTGCGCGCACTGCCGTCGGGGGCTCGAAGGGGCTGCGCGTGGAGAGTGGGCAGAAGGAGGAGCGATGCAAGGAGGACGGCGTGGCGCATGGTGGCACCTCATGGGCGGGACGCGGATCAGTTTAGCAGGAGGGCTCTGCGGGCTATGATTGCCTCGTGAGAAGACGGCGCGGAGTGGTGGGCAAAGGGGCGGGGCGAACGATCTCTGTGGAGCGGACGATCCCTGCGGAGCGGGAGCGGATACAGGCAGAGTTGCTGGTGGGGACGCTGGGGCTGCTGCTGGTGCAGAAGGTTGGCTGGGTGTTTTGGGGGATGCATCGGCTGGGGGTCTGGCCACCGTTTCCGGCGTGGCTTTGGTGGTCTGTGGCGGCGAGCGTGGGGTTTGCGCTGGTGGTCTGGCTGCTGAGGGCGGCGACGGGGGCAGCGGCGGTGATGGGTGCCTTTGTATGTCTGAATATTTTGTTGGGGCAGGTGCAGGGTGGGAGTTGGAAGGAGACGGCGATGCCGGGTCTGATCGCGCTGTTCGTGCTGACGTTTGCGGCGACGCGATTTGGACGGGCGCGCAAGGTGCGGATGAGGGTGGCGGAGTCGAAGCGGGGGCGGAAGGCGGTGCAGATTCTTGCGAACCTGGGAATGGCCGGGATGTGTGCGGGAGCGGGTTCACCGGTGCTGTTTGCGGCTTGCGTGGCGGCGCTGGCAGAGGCGACGGCGGATACGGTGTCGTCGGAGATGGGGCAGGCGCTGGGCGGACGGACGCTGCTGATTACGAGCTGGCGCGAGGTTCCGGCGGGGACCGATGGTGGCATCAGCATTGCGGGGACCACGCTGGGGGCGGCTGCCGCAGGGGTGATTGTGCTGGTGATGGCGCTGGTGGGTGCGATGACGTTTGAGATGGGGATGGTGGTGTTTGGGGCGGGGGTGACGGGATTGGTGTTCGATAGCTGGCTGGGAGCTACGGTGGAGCGGCGGGGGTGGCTGGGGAACGATTTGGTGAATTTTTGTTCTACGGGGTTTGCGGCTGCAATGGCGGGGCTGGTGATGTGGGGGATGGGGTGGGGTTGAGTTTTTCGCAACAGCAACGGCAGTAAAGCGATTAGCGGCGGAGGGATTTGAAGTCGAGGTGGAGGACGAGGGCGGTGTAGCCGAGGATCTCGTGGAGGTAGCGCTGGGCGAGGTTGTAAGTGCTGATGTTGCCGTAGGGGG
>JBDTDX010000089.1:0-3578 GCA_039922815.1 Granulicella sp. | reverse complement strand
ACGACAACTCTTTCGATCAGTCGCTCTACAACCTCAGCAAAGGCGATATCGCCGCACTGACAGCAGCCGGTTATACAGGCTTCCCGACCACGGGCAACGCCACCACGCAACCCAACCCGTACTGGCGCTGCATCGCGCAGGTGCTTCAGGACCAGGGAAGCGGCGAGCCCGCCGAGAAGTGCACCGGCGTCATCACGGACACCAGCGACAAGCAGAACGGCTACGGCCTCTCCGGACTGATGACGTGGCGGGCGAAGCATAACCGCCTGTCGATCGGCGCCGGATGGGATCGCGGCACCTCCACCTACCGCCAGCTCACGCAGCTTGGCTACCTCAATACGGATAACGTCTCCTTCACAAAAGTTCCGGCATTTTTCGACGGCACCATTCAGTCGGACGATGTACCCCTTGATACCCGCGTGCAATTGCATGGAGTCTCCAATACCCCCAGCGTGTACGCGACCGATACCCTCACCTACGGGCCGTGGTCTTTCACCCTCTCTGGCCGCTACAACCATACGTCGCTTAAGAACGTGGACTACTTGCCCATCTCGTCGGCTCGCGGCGACCTGAACAGCAACAATGTCTTTCAGCGCTTCAACCCTGCCGCCGGATTCACCTACAAGCCCTCTCGCTTCTTCAACACCTACTTCAACTACAGCGAAGCCAGCCGCTCCCCGACCTCGATCGAGCTGGGCTGCGCCGACCCCGACCAACCCTGTAACCTGCCGAACGCACTGGTCAGCGATCCTCCGCTCAAGCAGGTCGTTTCGCGCACGTTTGAGGTGGGTCTCCGCAGCAACGAGGAAGGCTCGCTTCGCTGGAGCGCAGACTACTTCTTCGGCCAGAACTACAACGACCTGCTCTTTGTGGCTTCGGAGCAGACCGGCTTCGGCTACTTCCTCAACTTCGGCAAGACGCGCCGCGATGGCGTCGAGTTGGAGCTTGCCAGGGACTGGCGGCACTTCGTCGCAGGTGGCAACTACACCTTCCTGAACGCAACCTACCAAAGCCCGCAGACCGTCGATGGTGGCAACAATAGCTCCAACGACAGTGCGCTGGCCGGTCAGCCTGGGATCGATAACAACATTCACATCGTCGCTGGCAACTACATTCCGCAGGTACCGCGCAATCTGTTGAAGATCTACGGCCAGTACAAGCCCTCCTCGAAGCTGACGGCGGAGTTGGATGTACTTGCGGTCGGATCATCGTTCGCGCGCGGCAACGAAAACAATCAGCACCAGCCAGATGGCGTGTATTACCTGGGCTCGGGCAAGTCTGCCGGGTACGGCATCGCCAACTTCGGTGCGCGGTACCAGATCATTCCGCGCATACAGCTCTTCGTGCAGATGAACAATTTGCTCGATAAGCACTACTCCACCGCCGCACAGCTTGGCACCACGCCCTTCGATAACAACGACCACTTTGTAGCTCGGCCCTTCGGCACACCGAACGGCACCGGCGATGGCCGGGTACCGATTCGTACTTCGACATTCCTCGCACCGGGAACGCCCTTCAACATCTACGGCGGGCTGAAGATCACGCTGTGGCACAAGAAGAAATAGTTCTACGGCAAGACCTGTAAAAGGGCATCCTCTGCGAACAGAGGATGCCCTTAGTTTTAACTCTCAAGCCTTCGTAATCAGAATCGCTCGCAGATCGTTGACGTTGGTATGGGTCGGCCCGGTAATCACCGCATCGCCGAGCGCCTCAAAGAATCCGTGGCCGTCGTTATTCGCGAGGCTGTCCTCTGCGGAGATGCCCAGTGACTGCGCGCGAGCAAGCGTGTCGGGCGTGATGCAGGCTCCGGCAATCTCCTCCTGGCCATCGACGCCGTCCGTATCTCCTGCGAGCGCATAGATGCGAGCCTGTCCTCGCAGCGCAATCGCGAGCGCGAGGAGGAACTCGACGTTGCGGCCTCCGCGTCCTTTGCCCTTTACCGTCACGGTCGTCTCTCCGCCGGAGAGCAGCACGCACGGCGTCTGGAAGGGCTGCCCTTGCGTGGCGACTTGCAGGGCGATGCCGGCCATCACCTTCGCCACATCGCGCGACTCTCCTTCAATGGCATTGCCAAGAATGTGCGGCGTCACACCTGCGGCCCGCGCCACCTCCGCCGCCGCTTCAAGCGCCTGCTGCGGCCCGGCAATCTGGATCACTTCGTGCCCCGCCATCCTCGGATCGTCTGGCTTTACCGTCTCGCCGCGACCACTCGTCAACACTTCGAGCACAGGGGACGGGACTTCGATGCCGCGTCTCCTGAGGATCGCGAGGGCATCCTCACACGTCGTGGGATCGGCCACGGTCGGCCCCGACGAGATGTTCCATGCTTCGTCCCCCGGCACGTCAGAAATAAGCAGCGTAATCACCTTTGCCGGATAACACGCAGTGGCAAGCTTGCCCCCTTTGATTGCGGAAAGATGCCGACGCACACAGTTCATCTCGCTGATCGACGCACCGGACTGCAACAGTGTCTGATTGATCGCCTGCTGATCAGCAAGGCTAACGCCTGCAATCGGCGCAGCCAGAAGCGCAGAGCCGCCGCCGGAGATGAGCGCTACAACCAGGTCATCTGCAATTAGCCCCTGCACCCGCTCAAGGATGCGCCGCGCAGCATCCACGCCGGCAGCGTCCGGAACCGGATGAGCGGATTCGAGGATCTCGATGCGCGAGGTCGGGACAGCATATCCATAGCGTGTGACGACAAGCCCAGACAGCTCTCCCGGGTAGAGATTCTCGAATGCCTGCGCCATCGCAGCGGCGCCTTTGCCCGCGCCGACGACAATCAACCTGCCACGAGGAGCCACAGGAATGTAACTGGCCATGCAATGCGCTGGCTGCGCTGCATGGATCGCAGCTTCGAACATCCGGCGCAGGAGGGAAACGACAGGCGTCGAGTTCTCCATCATCACTCCTCACTCATCATTCGAAGATCAGGATACCTTCCACTTCGTCGAAAGCATCGCAAGCTTGTCGTTCATGCTCGGCTGCGCAGGTGCCCGTTGCTGCTGCGGCTTGGGACGCGGTGCACTCTGCGCAGGCCCCATGAGCGCTTTCATCGAGAGCGCAATGCGTTTGGTCTTGAGGTCGGCGCTGAGGACTTTAACCTTCACGATCTGGCCCGCCTTGACGGCCTCCGACGGCTCTTTGATAAAGCGATTCGAGAGCTCGCTGATGTGAACGAGTCCGTCCTGATGAACACCGATATCGACAAACGCGCCAAACTTGGTGACGTTCGTGACGACGCCTTCGAGGACCATATCCGGCTGCACATCGGCGAATTCACGCACTGACTCCGAGAAGCTCGGCGCAATGAACTGATCACGTGGATCGCGCCCCGGCTTGCGTAGCTCTTCGAGGATGTCGGAGACGGTGAAGGCACCGGCGGAAAGCTGTTTTGCATCGACCTTCGTGAGTAGCTGCGGACTCTCGATGAGCACAGCGATGGGCGTGTTGAGCGACGCGGCAATCTGTTCGACCACCGGATACGATTCCGGGTGCACGGCAGTCCGGTCCAGCGGATTTTCCCCATCGCGAATACGCAGAAAACCCGCAGCCTGCTCGAAGGTCTTCGCGCCGAT
>JBDTDX010000088.1:0-5262 GCA_039922815.1 Granulicella sp. | reverse complement strand
GGAATTTATCTTGACCGGCTCAAGGTGGGAACGGATACTAAGGGCGGATTTCGGGGGCGGTCTATGTCGCGTTCGTCGTGGGTAGCGGGAATATCGGGAATCATGCTGATGGTTGCGGCTGCCGGAGCACAAAGTGCAGCTGTTGATACAGCACCGAGTGGAGTGATTGCGAATGGCGGCCTACTGCACACCTTGATCGCGATGCCGGTGACCGGGGAACCTTATGCTGCAGAGCAGGTGATGCACAGCAAGCAGATGTTGCCGGACGGAACGTCAATCTCGCGCAATGGGCATCACGCAGTGGCGAGGGACACTGAGGGCCGCGTACGCGTGGAACGCCGGCTGACGAATGGTAACAACGGGCAGCCCGCAATGAGCATGATGTTTGTTATGGACCCGGTAGCCCACACGCTCACGACCTGGTTAGCGGGAGGACCGGAGCCAAAGTCAGGCGCGAGGATCGCCTCCGTCATCAAACTTCCACAGAGGGACAGCAGGCAGGAGACAGTGAAGACGCAACCAACTGCGGTTGCGGGCGCCCCCGCTAAGAGACCCCAGCCGGTTGTAACTTCAGAGGACCTGGGAACGGATGTTGTGCAGGGGCAGATGGTGACGGTCGCCAGGGCGACGACCGTTATTCCTGCGGGGTGGGCGGGCAATGACGCGCCGATATCCAGGACGCACGAGGTCTGGACGTCGCCGGATTTGAAACTAATCCTGAAAGAAGAGTGGAACGATCCGCGCACCGGCGAACGCATGGTGGAACTGGATCATTTATCGCGAGCGGAACCGGATGCGGCGCTGTTCCGGGCACCAGCCGGCTACCAGGTCAAGAGTGCGCTCGAAAGTCTGAAGGAGATGGAACAGAAGCTGGAGCAGTCGCAGCAGAATTAACGGTAGCTCAGGCGCGGTTCCGATCGAATACCGTGCGCGGACGACGGTACAATCAATGCAATATGTCCGATATATTTGCGAATAAGATTGGCACGGTTGCCGCTGCCAGAAACGATGCTCCTGTCGAGGGAAGCCAGTCACTGCGCTACTCTCCGGCTGAGATAGAACCACGGTGGCAGGCCCTTTGGGATGCCGACCCGTCTTTGTATGCGTCCGAAGGGCACGATTCTGGTAAGCCGAAGTATTACTGCCTCGAGATGCTGCCTTATCCCAGCGGCGCACTGCATATGGGCCATGTGCGGAACTACGCGATAGGCGATGCGCTGGCGCGTTACATGTGGATGCGTGGGCACAACGTCCTGCACCCCATGGGGTGGGACGCGTTCGGCTTGCCAGCGGAAAACGCTGCGCTCAAAAACAACACGCCCCCTCGCGAGTGGACGCTGACGAACATTACGGCCATGCGGAAGCAGATGAAGCGCCTGGGGCTGAGTTACGACTGGTCGATCGAGGTTACCACCTGCCTGCCCGACTACTATCGGTGGACGCAGTGGATCTTTCTGAAGATGTACGACGCAGGGCTGGCGTACCGGAAGAAGAGCAAGTTGAACTGGTGTTCGCTGTGCCAGACGGTGCTGGCAAATGAGCAGGTGGTCAACGGTTGTTGCTGGCGTCACGAGGATCATCCCGTCGAACAGCGCGACCTGACGCAGTGGTTTCTGCAGATCACCAAATATGCGGATGAGTTGCTGGACGGCCTCGACAAACTCGATGGCTGGCCGGAGAAGGTCCGGACGATGCAACGGAACTGGATTGGGCGCAGCGAGGGAACGCTCATCAGCTTCGCAGTGAAAGACTCGCCCGAAAAGGTGAGCGTGTTTACGACGCGTGTCGATACGATCTTTGGCGCAACCAGCGTCCAGCTTGCGCCGGAACATGTGATGACGAAGGCGTTTGCCGCCGAAGATCCTACGCTCGCTGCCCAGGTAGAAGAGATGATCGCCCAGCAGAAGGCTGCTCGCGAGGCGGGCGACCTTGGCGCGATTGAGAAGCATGGCGTGTCGACGGGGCGGTTCGCCGTCAATCCGTTTAACGGCGAACTGGTACCGATCTGGGTCGCCAACTACATCCTGGCCGACTACGGCACGGGCGCCATCATGAGCGTTCCGGCACATGATGAGCGCGATTTCGAGTTCGCGCAGAAGTATGGGCTGACAATCAAGCGAGTGGTTGGGCCGAACGTGGATACCGACGATCTCGCGCTCCCGTATACCGTTGAGGATGAGGCTGTCCTGATCGATTCAGGCGAGTGGACGGGAGAGTCAAGCCTCGAGGCGCAGGGCAAGATGGCGACCTTTGCGAAGGCAAATGGATTTGGCACGCCAACGGTTACGTATCGCTTGAAGGACTGGGGTGTGAGCCGTCAACGGTATTGGGGAACGCCGATTCCGATGGTCTACTGCGAGCGCGGTCACGCGGGCGTTGAGCCGGGTGGAGTGGTGCCTCTGCCGGAGAGCGCGCTGCCCGTACTCTTGCCGGAGAAGGTGGAGATTACGCAGCAGGGCGGCTCGCCGCTGGGGCGTGTGCCTGAGTTTGTGAATACGACCTGCCCGGTCTGCGGAGGCCCGGCGCAACGTGAGACGGACACGAGGGATACCTTCGTCGATTCGAGCTGGTACTTCTACCGCTATGCGGATGCGAAGAATACAACAGCTCCGTTCGCAAGCGAGAAAGCGAACTACTGGTTCCCGATCGATCAATATATCGGCGGCGTCGAACACGCGATCCTTCATCTGATCTACTCGCGATTCTGGACGAAGGTGATGCACGACCTCGGCCTGGTTGCGGACGATGAACCGGCAAAACGCCTGTTTACGCAAGGAATGGTGGTCAAAGACGGCGCGAAGATGTCGAAGTCGAAGGGCAACGTGGTGAGCCCCGACCTGATGATCGAGCGTTATGGAGCAGACGCGACGCGGATGTATGCGCTGTTTGCCGTGCCTCCCGATCGTGACCTGGAATGGCAGGAAGACGGCCTTGGGGGCATCAGCCGATTTTTGAACCGCGTCTATCGGCTGACGTTGAAGTATAAAGACGCGCATCGCTCGACGAACACGCTCGCAGGGCAATCGGTGGCGGGCCAGCAGCTGCTGCGCAAGTTGCATCAGACGCTGGAGAAGATCACGCGTGACTTCAGTGGCCGGTGGCACTTCAACACCAGCATCTCCGCAATTATGGAGCTGGTCAACGAGGTGCAGGCCGCCGAGCCGGCGATGGATTCGGAAGAGATTCCGGTGGCCACGGTAGCCGAAGTCTTTCGGACGCTGGTGTTGATGCTGGCGCCATTCGCGCCCTTCTTCGCGGCGGAGTTGTGGTCGGAGATCGGCGGAAAGGGCGTCGTGTTCCGAACCCCCTGGCCTCAGGCCGACGCCGAACTGGCGCAGGACGACGAAATGCAGGTGCCGGTACAGATCAACGGCAAGCTGGTGACGGTCGTTTCGATTGCTGCGGGCAGTGAGGACGCGGCAGTCAAAGCGGCTGCCATGACGGATGCAAAAGTGGTTGCGCGCCTTGAGGGAAAAGTGGTGGTGAAGATAATCATGGTGCCGGGCAGGCTTGTGAATGTCGTGGTGAAGTGATGACAAACAGTGCATTGCCAGTGCCGGACACCCCGGGACGAGTCACGCAGACGTTTGTGGGAACGCTGTCGTGGTGCTGGAAGCGGCCAGATCTGACGGGGCTTGAAGTGATGTGGCGCTGGATCTACGGTGTACCCGCGCTGCTGCTCCTGCGCTATGAGGCGCTGCAAATTTTGCTGGCGACGCCCCTCGATTATGCAGACTTGAAACAGATGACGCTGCTTGATCCTATGAAGAGCTCCGCTACACTGGCGCAGGCGATGCTCGTGCTGACTCCGCAGGTTGAGGCGGTGGCGGTATGGCTCGCGCCCTTACTACTGGTGAGTTGGGTCGTGATATCGTCACTCGGCCGAACGGTAGTGTTGCGACGGATCGACAGACGCCTCCACGCAAAACCATTCACGCTGATGATGTTGCAGACTGTGCGGATGGCCGCGCTCTGCCTGAGTTTTCTCGTGTGGTTCCTGTGCCTGCAGGGGGCGGCGCGGATGACCGTGACGGGGCCGCTGGCGGCTGGGCAGGAGCCAAGCCTGGTGCCGTATTTTGCGATGGCTATCGTATCTACGCTGGGCCTCTTCTCGTTGTGGGCAGTTGCTAGCTGGGGATTTTCCATGGCACCGCTGTTGGCGATGCTGCGCGGCTGGGGCGCAAGTCGCAGCCTGGCGTCGAGCTTCCGGCTGGGCCCGCTGAAGATCAAGCTGGTTGAGGTCAATCTGGTGATGGGTATCGTGAAGATCGTGCTGATCGTGCTGACGATGGTTTTCTCGGCGTGCCCGCTTCCGTTTGAGGCCGTAGCTACGCAGACTTTCCTGACTATCTGGTGGGCCATTGTGCTCGTGCTGTACTTAATCGTCTCGGACTTCTTCCATGTAGCCCGCCTGGTGGCGTACCTGGAGTTGTGGCGAGCTTCTTTTGCAGAAGAATTGCCGGAATAGCTCCACGACCGGCGAAAATAGCGTCCTATAGAGAGTCGCTACTTCGCGCGAGGAGTTTCCCATGTCATCGTTCGCTATCTACGCCATCGGCGTCGTCATTATCATTATTGGATTGATCTATGTGGCTACGCTGGCGCATGTGCATACGCCCTGGATTATCGGCGGAGCGATTCTCGTTTTCGGCGCGGGTTTGATCGGTGCGGTCAACAGTACCAAGCAGCGGGACAAAAGCTAGGCGCGAAGGCTCTTTGCGCTGATTTAGACTTGAATCATCGTGGAGACATCGACTGTAGTCATTCTGGATTTTGGGTCGCAATACACGCAGCTCATCGCGCGTCGCATCCGTGAATTTCATGTATTTTCTGTAGTGCTGCCCTGCACCACGCCGCTCGATCAGATACGAGCTCTGGCACCCAGGGGAATCATCCTTTCGGGCGGCCCCTCGTCGGTGTATGATGCCGATGCTCCCAAGGCGGACCCCGGTGTACTGGCAATGGGGGTGCCGGTGCTCGGCATCTGCTATGGCCTCCAATTCATCGTGCATCATCTGGGCGGTAAGGTCGAGCCTGCGCCCGCGCGAGAGTACGGCCATGCCGAAGTGACAGTCATCGCAGAGACGCCGTTATTCCGCGGACTGCCGCAGATGATGAGTGTCTGGATGTCCCATGGCGACGAGGCGAAGACGTTGCCAGAAGGCTTTATCCTGACCGCGAAGACGGCGAATGCAGTTGCCGGCATTGCGGACGAGGCACGCCGAATCTGGGCAGTGCAGTTTCATCCCGAGGTGGCACATA
>JBDTDX010000087.1:0-7305 GCA_039922815.1 Granulicella sp. | reverse complement strand
GCAATCACGTCTGAGATCAACACCTGCCGAAAGCGCGTTGCCAGCGCAGGGGCAAAATCCCGCACCTGATAGGTGTGCGGAAAGAGGACGTAATCAGGCGCGGCCTGCTTCACCACCTGCTCCAGCGCGATTACGTATCCGTCGGCGGTGTAGTTCTTCAGAAGCGGATGTTCCACGTGGAACATCTTCGTCAGCTTCTTGTCTGCCAATTCCGCCGCAAGGGCCGCTATACCTTCGCCCAGGACTACAGCGGAGCACTCCAGACTGAGGCTTGCCGCTAGCTGTTGGCCGGCTGCAAGCGCCTCGAAGGTCATCTTGTTCCATGCGCCCGCTTGCTGCTCGAGGACTACCAGGACTCCGCTCATAGCACCCTCACTTCAAACTTCAATTTCTCGACCAGCTTGGCGGCGATCTCAGCCGGTGTTCCGGTCAGCATCTCGGTTTTTTTCTGTTTCTCGGGCAGGTAGACGCGGGTCAGTTCGATGGAGCGCGTTCCGGCGGGACTGGCTTCCACTTTCTTCATCTCTTTTGACTTCGCTTTTTTAATGCCCATGAGGGTTGCGTAGCGTAGCTTGTTGCCACCGGACTGGATCGTCAGCAGCGCTGGCAGTGGCATTTCTACCTGCTGGAACCAGCCGTCTTCCAGCTCGCGCTTTACCTTCAGGCCTGTGGCGGTGACTTCGACCTGCATGATGATGGTCGCGTGCGGGATGCCGAGCAACTCCGCCATGACGACGCCTGTCTGGCCCAGGCCAAGATCGTCAGATTGTAACCCTGACAGGATCAAATCCGGCGCCTCCGCCTTGACTGCGTCCGCCAACATCTGGGCGACGCCGAGGGTGTCGCGCTGTTCAAGGTCGTCGGCGGTAATATGGATCGCGCGGTCCGCACCTTTCGCCAGCGCGTCGCGCAACGTGCTCGTCACGCGCTCGGGTCCGGCGCAAACTACTACCACCTCGCCGCCATTCTTCTCTTTCAGTTGCAGTGCTTCTTCGAGCGCATAGGCATCCGGCTCGTTGATGGTGTAGCTAAGATCGTCTTCCTCGATCCATTTGCCGTCGGCGGCAATGCGGATTTGTGCATCCCGCTCCGGCACCTGCTTGATCGCTACAAGAATCTTCATTACCGATCACTCCATCCCGCAAATAAACTGAACAAGCATTCAGTGCGTTAGATTAGCGCATGACGTGACGGTTTGGCGAGACGCTCCGCTGCCATCCGCTTGCGTTCGATGTTCTTCGCGACGCAAGATAGCTGGATGGCCGACGGAACAGAAGACCCGAGAACTTACTTCGCTGCGGAGAGAACCTTCCTCGCCTGGATTCGAACCGGGCTGGGTTTGATGGGAGTCGGTTTTGCAGTTGCTCGCTTCAGCTTTTTTCTTCGAGAAATTCGCGACGATCAGACTCACCACATCCTGCACGGAAACGGTCTTTCTCTTTATGCCGGGGTCGCCCTCGTGATCCTCGGCGTCGGAGTGAACTTAACCGCCATCACCCACCATGTCCACACAGTTCGCGCACTCCGGGCCGGCACGTGGATTCCCGGCAAAGTCTCCAGTAATGGCATCCTTCTTGCACTACTACTGGCGCTCATAGGGACCGGTATTTGTGTCTATTTGATTCTGATGCGATAAACATTTCGCATCATCGTGTTGCCCGGTTACGGCGGAGTGGACGAAGAAGGTCGTTCCGCAGGGAGCGGCAACGCTCGCGCGGTCAGTTGTGCGATATCCAGCAACTGCGGCGGTTTGTCGCTGATGGCTCCGAGCGCGTCGCGGAACATGGTGTTGCAGAAGGGGCACGCTGTGCCTACCGTCTGCGCGCCGGTATCGACAAGCTCCTGCGCGCGCACATGGCTCACGCGCTCGCCGTTTTCTTCGCCCAGAAACACGAGGCCACCCCCGGCTCCGCAGCAGAAGCTGCGCTCGTGGGAGCGGGGCGCCTCCACTAACTGACCGGCCATGGTTACAATTTCGCGTGGCTCTTGGTAGATCTGCTGATAACGGCCCAGATAGCAGGGGTCGTGATAGACGATGGACTCTCCGTCTGGCTGTTTCGGCAAACTATCTTTATAGCGCGCCATGAATTCGGAGTGGTGCTCGATCTCGGGAGCGATGCCGTACTCGCGCCAGTCGGTCGCAATGGTTCGGACGCAGTGTGGGCAGATCGCTACGATCTTCTTCACCTTTGCAGTCTCGAATGCCTTGAGACCTGTCTCGGCCAGCGTTTGAAAGAGGAGGTCGTTGCCCAGCCGTCGCGCGGGGTCTCCGGTACATTTTTCTTTCTTCATCACGCCAAAGCTTGTTCCGAGGTAGTCCATTACCCGCGCGAAATCGGCAATGATTTCGCGGCCTTTGGGATCGTAACCGCCCATGCAGCCGAGCCAGAGGCAGTACTCCTGCGTCCCGTCGAAGATGGGGAAGCCTTGCTTCTGCACAAATTTGTCACGATCCGTGGCGCTCAGGCCGAGCGCGTTCCCGCTTTTTTCAAGGGCCAGAAAGAGTTTTGTGCCATAGGTGTCTTGCCATACGCCGGTGTTGGTGGCGCCGCGCCTGAGGCCGATGATGATGGGCACATGTTGAATGCCCACCGGGCACTGATACTCGCACGCGCCGCAGGTCGTGCATTCGAATGCGGCTTCCATGCTCATGGTTGCGGCAAAGTGCGTATCGGGCCGCTGCTCGGCCAGCAGCGCCACTTCGCTGGCTGGACCAAGCTCGTTCAGATAGCTGCGGACTCCGAGGATGATCTCCTTCGGGTTGAGGACCTTGCCAGTATTCGAAGCGGGGCAATGCTCCGTGCAGCGCCCGCATTCGACGCAGCTATAGGCTTGCAGGCTGATGAGTTGCGTGACGTCCTTGCCCGCGACCAGGCCGAAGTCTTCGTCGCCGTGGAGGGGCGGGATTTTGGCGAAGCCGTCGCGCTTGAGAAATACGGTTACGGGGCTGAGCACGAGGTGCAGATGCTTGGTGTGGGGGATCAGCGGCAGAAAGGCTAACAGCGTCAGCGTGTGCGTCCACCACAGAATCTTTATTGCAGCGCCGCCGTCGGGCACGAAGAACATGCCGAGGTAGGTCACCATCAGCAGAAAGATCAGGAACGCGATGACTCCCGATTCGTAAGAAACCTCGCCAAGCCACTTTGGCCGGATCACGAATCGGCGTACGAACAGCCCGGCGATCGACACGGCAACCAGCGCCGCCCAGATTCCCGCAAAGATAAAGTAGAAGCTGCCGATCAAACTGCTGGGCGGTAGAAAACCCAGCCGCAGCCCCAGGGCAAAATGATTCAGGCTGACCAGTGCGAAGGCCAGAAATCCCCAGAAGACAAAGGCGTGCGCGAGGCCCGGAGCAGGGCGCTGGCGGATTACCTTTGCCTGGCAGAGGACCTCCCAGACGAACTCGCCGATTCGCCGACCGAGCGGGTGGAGGGAAAAGTCGACATCTCTTTTTGAATGGAAGATGTTGCGGAGGATCGGCCCGAAGCGCCAGAAAAAGAGGCCAGAGGAGACGGCTATTGCGAGTAGAAGGAGTGTGATTTCCAGTGCTGAAAAACGGAGCGGCTCCGAGAGGGTCGCCGAAAAAAGCAGTGAACCCGACAGGAGCCCTCCCGACAGCAGCGGCGTGTGAACCATCGGACCTCATCCACGGGTGACGCCCGACCACGCATCACGCGCACAGCACGAAACGCTCGCCGCAAGCGGCCAGGAGGATACGTCAGTTTAGTAGCTGAGGAACTCGTTGTTTCCGCGACGAAGGCGAACGCCTACGACGCCGAAGTATAGCGCCATCACGAAGAGGAGCGCATTCCAGTAAAACATCGGGTGGGCCCAGCCTGGCGAGTAGGTGAGATCCTGACCCGACCAGATGGTCACCAACGTTCCTACGATGATGCACAAAAAGCAGATCGTCAGATAAAGCTGTCCGCGACGCCGCCGCCTGTCTAGCGCTTCTACTTCATCCGGTGTCAGGTTCCGTTCGTCGATGGGCAGCAGCAAGTTGGCCATGATCTGTTCTCGTCTCCGCGTGTTCTCTGGTTCTAAAATCCGTTGCCGACAGTTGCGCCAGCATATCACCCTATTAAATCACAGCCCTCCGGGCTGGCAAGCTGAGAACTGCGATAACCGCACTGAGACGGTTTATACCGTCACCCAGGCTTTTGCCTAGAGGAACGCCACGGACTGGATTCCGGTGACGTCGAACCGCTTGCGGCAGCGGATATTTTTGCAGCCCATGGGATCGTCGCGCCGCACCATGTAGCTCTGCGCCTTGGCAAACCGTGCCTTGTCGCGCTCAT
Organism: Granulicella sp.; assembly: GCA_039922815.1. Lineage (GTDB taxonomy): Bacteria > Acidobacteriota > Terriglobia > Terriglobales > Acidobacteriaceae > Edaphobacter. The sequence goes on along the minus strand of JBDTDX010000087.1, from coordinate 3,007 downwards.
CCGCGCCGCGTGGAAGCTGGGTTTTCTTGCGCCGGACAATCCACTCGATCTGGTACTCTCCGGGCTGTCCGCAATGGGGACAGTTCATTGTGTGCGTGCGTGGTTCTTGACGTTCGTCGAAAAAATCGCGCTCTTCCATTCGGTCACCTCGTTCGTTCGGCGGTCCACCAGCGACCTGCGGCCTTCTTTGTAAGGATACGCTTTACGCCGCGACTATTGCATAATCACGGGGTGGCTTTGAAACCGGCCGGATGCGGCTAGGCAAGAGTCCGGAGATTTTTATGAGCAGACCGAAGAAGGCAGTATTTTCCGTCGTGAAGGCTGTCAAGGCCAACGCGCGGGAGCGCCTCGGCTCGCCTCCGCCAGAACGCATCCTGCCCGATCCGAAACAGAAGCAGGCCGCGAAGCCTAAGCACAAAGAGACGCTCGCCGACCTGCTCGGCAATCTGGGCAACACAGGAGAAGAACGATGAAGATGCTTCGCTTTACACTCATTACCGCAAGCGCTGCCTTGTGCGTGGCGCAGATTGCTGCCGCCCAGGCGATCCAGATTAACAAGGAAAATCGGACGATTGCCATTACGGCTACCGATAAGGTGATCGCGCAGGCCGATGTGGCCACCGTCCATGTCGGCTTTATCGCCTATGGGCCGGATAGCGACGGCGCTTACGCCAACGGCTCCCGGATTTCGAATGCGATTCACAAGGCGCTGACCACGGCGGGAATCGCCGAAGACGCGATTGAGAGCGAGAACCAGGCCGTCGCGCCAGTGCAGCCTTACCAGATTGAGAAGCTGACGCCTGCGGAGAAGCAGCAGCGGCAGTTCCAGGTGACGCAGAGCTGGACCGTCCGCGCCAATGCAGCCGACGCCAACAAGGTGCTCGACCTTGCGGTGAAGGCAGGGGCGAACCAGAGCGGGCAGATTGAGTGGAGCCTGAAGGATCGCAATGCCGCGGATGCCGAGGCTGCTGCCAAGGCGCTCCAGCGCGCCCGCACCGTTGCCGACCAGATGGCGCGTGGGCTGAATGTAAAGCTGGGGGCGCTGATCTACGCGACCAATCAGACGGAAGCGGAGCCTGTTCGGCCGCTTAATACGCGCATGTTTGCCGCTGCGGCTCCTGCGATGATGAAGGTGCAGCCGCTCGCGATCAATCCGCGCCAGATTGAAACCAGCGCGACCGTCTACGCCGTCTTCTCTATCGAATAGTATGGAGACAAGCGAGGCACTATGACCGTACTTCCTCACCGCGAGCTGAAGCCCACCCCCGAAGCTGAAGCCACCTATCGTCGCTGGCTGGGCCATCTTAATGAAGAGCTGACCCGCCATACGGCCGTTGATCGCCGGTCGGAGATTGTGCGCGATGAGCTCTTCCAGATCTACCTGGGACGTCCACACGGGGGCAGACTGAATACGACGATGGTCAGCGAACTCGCCAGCAACGCACTTTACGAGTCGTTCGACCCGCGTAACGTCACGCTCGAAGCTGAGTACTACGAGGACGTCGATCCCGCGCAGTACGGGCCGCGGAAGCCCCTGATCTATTTCTGGCAGATGCTGGATCGTTCTCCGCTTGGGGCGAATGTGTGGCTTGGTTTGAAGTTTCGCTACATGCTGGGAAAACACATCTTCCGGCATCTCGGCAAGGGCGTCAGGATCTATTCCAACGTCGCGCTGACCTTCGGCTACAACCTGACGATCGAAGACAACTGCACGATCGCTCGCAACGCGGTGCTTGATGACCGCAGCGAGACAGTGCTTCGCGAGGGAACGACTGTCGATGCGACGTTGCCTGTCGAGAGCTCTGCCGACTGACCCGTTAAACCGCGGTTAGCCTGCAGCACCTTGCCTGGGCGCTTCAAGACTTATACTGAAAGTCCCAGCACCTCACCAATCTCCGTCTTCTCTGGTGCTCGCGCATCCAATAGGCAGCGCTGTCTGAAAGGTTGCAATGCCGGCCTCCGTTTCCCATCTCGCAGTGGTTGAACCAATACCCGAGAACGCCGAGCCTCTGGGGCGCCTGCGCGACAGTTACGGCCGTGCCATTACCGACCTCCGCGTCTCCGTCACCGACCGCTGCAACTACAAGTGTGTCTATTGCCGAACCGGGAATGAGGGAGCGGCTTTCTCCGAGCTGCCCATCGCCGACTACCTGCGCATGGTGCGCGTTTTCGTCGATCTTGGGATCGAGAAGGTGAGGCTGACCGGCGGAGAGCCGCTGCTGCGCTCCGGGCTGGTTCCGATGGTGGCAGAGCTGGCAACGATGCGAACGGCCTTCCGGGCCGATGGCTCCCGTACCGAAGCCGGTGCGCCTCTCGACATCGCTCTCACGACAAATGGCCACCTACTGGCAGACCTTGCCGCGCCGCTCAAAGCTGCCGGGCTTACCCGCATTACGGTCAGTATGGATGCGGTGGACGCGGAGACTTTTTCTGCGATCACGAGGGTTCCACGCAGCTTCGATAGAGTTCTTGCCGGGGTACGCGCAGCGCAGGCGGCGGGTCTGGGGCCGGTCAAAATCAATTGCGTGTTGCTGCGCGGCTTCAATGACGACCAGATGGAACGATTTGCCGCCTTCTCCCGCGAAGAAGGGGTTATCGTGCGCTTCATCGAGTGGATGCCGCTCGAAGAACCCTCCTCTGCTCCTGGGTCCCGAACCTGGACGCCTGAGGCAGTGGTTCGCATGGATGAGATCGTTGACCGCCTGAATGCGTGGCGCCCGCTGGTGGAGCTTGCTCCTCACACGGCCAGCGAGACCGCAAAACGGTTTACGTTTGATGACGGCCTCGGCGAGATCGGCATCATCGCCCCCGTGTCACGCCCTTTCTGCGGACATTGCAGCCGCGTCCGGCTCACCTCGGACGGGAAGATCCGCACCTGTCTGTTCTCGCAGACGGATCATGACCTGGTGGGGAGAATGACGCGCGGCATGACGGATGCCATGCTGGCCAGTTATATCAGGAGCGTCGTGATGAAGAAGGAAGCGCGGCATCATATTGGAGAGGCCGA
>JBDTDX010000086.1:0-9705 GCA_039922815.1 Granulicella sp. | reverse complement strand
CCACCAGTGAGCGTCGATGCCGGGATCGGCGCTTTGCATGCGCGGAAAGTTGTCGCGAAAGCTGTCGGGGCCAGCCGGGCGGTAGACTGCGTATGGCTCGGTGAGAAGCTGGCCGTTGCGATAGACGCGGCCACCGCGCAGGTGGAGGTGATCGCCGGGCAGGCCGATGACGCGTTTGACGAGGAGCACGGACGTATCGACCGGATAATGGAAGACGATGATGTCGCCGTGCCGGATGGTGGTGAGCGGAAGCGGGTCGCGCTCGCTGCGAGTAGGCACGAGCTGCTTGTCGACGAGGAGAAAATCTCCGACGAGTAGCGTGGGCTCCATGGACCCGGAAGGAATGCGGTAGGGCTGCATGGAGAAGCCAATGATGAAGATCGCGACGACGATGATGTAGAGGAGCGATTGAATCGCGTGCAGAGCGCCGTTCGTCTCGTGCGCGGCAGCGGTATGCGCTGCGAGGGGCGAATTCACTCATTCCCCTGGCTGCTGCCGCGGAGGCGGGCAAGGGCGAGACGTGCGGCCTCCTGCTGCGCGAGCTTCTTGGTTGCGCCGACGGATTCGGCGAGGATTGCGGAACCGCCGTCGCCATCGTCGACGCGCACTTCGATACGGAAGGACTTGTGGTGGTCGGGACCCGTCTGGTCGATCATTACGTATTTCGGTTGGCCTGCGCCGGTTGCCTGGAGATACTCCTGTAGCGCGGATTTGTGATCGCCGATGGCCCCGGAGAAGGTACTACCTTCGCGGAGGGCAAGGTCGAGAGACGGCATGGCTGGCTCGATGATGTGTTCTTCGATAAAGCGCTGCGCGGCGGACAGGCCACCGTCGAGATAGAGGGCGGCGATGACGGCTTCGGCGGCGTTTGCCAGCAGCGCCGGCTTGCGGCGGCCACCACTCTGCTCTTCGCCGCGGCCGAGTAGCAGGAAGCGGCCGAGGTCGATGCGGAAGGCTACCTCGGCGAGGTGTTTCCGGCTGACGAGCGAGGCGCGCAGACGGGTCAGTTCGCCCTCGCGCGAGTTGGAGAAGCGCCGGAAGAGACTCTCGGCAACGACGAGGCCGAGGACAGCGTCGCCGACAAACTCGAGTTGTTCGTTGTCGCTGCAGGGGTCGAGGATTGCGTCGGGATTGGTTTCGTAGGAGAGCGAACGATGGGTCAGGGCGCGGGTGAGCAACGCGGGGTCACGAAAGGCGTGGCCGAAGGGCGCAAGCGGCGGCGGATGCGATGCGACCGTCTTCGGATGAGTCGCCGGAATTTTTTTCGGGCTGCGCTGGCGCGTGCTCATAGGTTCCCTGCTCTCTACTCTAGCGAATGCGGCTTTGGCGGTTGAAACCGGACCAGGAACGACTTTGCCGCCAAGACGTTTATTTGACGTCTAAGATGCTCCAAGTAAAGTAGCTATTTGCGACGCTGATGGGCTTAGTGAGAAATTAGGTATCAGCTTCACGGTTAATCCGATGGTTACGCGCCGCTGGGTCTGCAACGATCCGGCCCTTCGCAGACGACGCGAAGGATGGGCACCCGTAAATTTTCCGTGTCAGGGCTTGGGGGCGGGTTTGTAGGCTTCTTTTTCGGCTTTGCCTGAGGGGTCGAAGGGCGCGTTGTCGTCGCTGGCTGGCGCGGAGGTGGCGTTGGGCATGGCCTCGCGTTTGGGCAGGGCGAAGGGTTGTTTGAGGCCGGCTTCGGCGGCGGTCTTGGTGTCGGGGCGGCTATCGCGGGTGGCGAGCGCGGCCTTGTACTCTTCGATGGCCTTGGGACGTTCCGACTGGATGTCGTAGAGACGTCCGAGGTAGATATGGGACCAGGCGAGGGTGCGTGGGTCCTTCGAGGTCTTCAGAACCTCGGCAAAGTGCATGATGGCGTCGTCGGGTTCACGTTCGAGCAGTTCGGACTGGGCCAGGATGTAGTTGGCCTGCGCGTGATCGGCGGTGGGGTCGGTAAGAGCTTTTTCCGCAAGCTCCTGGGCGGATGCGATATCGCCCTGTAGAAGCTTGAGTTGGGCGAGGCGAAGACCGGTGGGAGGCTGGGCGACACGACGGATGGAATCCTGTCCTGTGTTGCTGCCCGGGGGCAGGAAGACAATCTGCGCGTCGCGGTGGCGCTCGTGTTCAACGTCCATCCCGTAAACCATCTCGGCGATGTTGTCTTTGAGGCTGATGCCGTCTTTCTGCATGGTGGTGAGCTGATCGTAGAAATACTGAACGAGGACCCATCCCTGACGCATGTCGAGGTCGACGGTCTTGCGGCGAGTGATCTCGGCCTGACGGTTGTAAGAGGACATCTCCTCATCGAAACGCGAGGCATCCATCCGCTGGTTGCCGGTATCGACGCGCTTCGGTCTGGCGATGCCGACGTCCATGGTCTGCGCTTCGATCGCCTTGATGAGGCATTCGGTGAGGAGGGCGACGATGTCAGATTTGTGCGCGAAGTCGAGCGGAGAATCCTGCACGGGCTTGAGCAGGGGGAGCAGGCGATCCATCGCTACGGCACGCGCGTAGATGAGCGGCTCGACCATGTAATGGAGATAGGTATGGCGGATCTCATCCATGCGGACAAGAGGCCGGGGCTGCCCGGATGGCCCGATTTGAGGAGCGGAAGGCGAGGTGACGACGATGTAGTCGCTCGCATAGATGCGCGCATTGATGGCCGAGGGCGCGAGCATCGGCTCCAGCAGGACAAGGAAGCGGCGACCATCGTAGCTGCTGACGGGCATATGCAGATAGATGTTGGTGTCGAGCACCATCTTGGTCAGAGGATCGTGGATCTGATTGACGAGAGCTTCGTACTCGGGGCGATGCTCAACCCAGAGCGCGTGGAGGTGGACCGTTTCGTTGAACGTGCGAAGCAGGGGCAGGATGTTGACGACCTGCGTGGAGTCTGGAGGCATTTCGGTCTGATCGACGGCGGTGGTGAACTCGGGCGCAGGGGTGACGTAGAGGGCGAGCGAGACGTACTGAGCGATGTTGAGACCGGGATCGTTGAGGGTGTGCTCGCGGATATACGCACACAGGGCGTCGCGGCTATCACGCGCGGGGGCCGAGGCTGCGAGGGCTTCGTTGATCTGTCCGCGAACACGGAGGCGGATGGGATTGGAGGAGGCAAGGTCAGTATCGTAACCGCAGGTGTTCAAGGCGGTGGCGAGGGCAAAAAGCGGCTCGCTGGTTTCGAGCGTAATGGCGGAGCCGCCTGCCTCTAGACGCGGCAGACCTGAGGATTTAGGCGCGGATTGCTCTGCGGTAGGCTCGTTGCTGCTGCTGGAACTGCTGGAACTCTGCGTCTGAACGGGTGGCATGGGAGCCTGGCCGAAGGAGGACAGACCGAGGGCAGCGATCAGGAGCGCGGGGCCGAGAAATCTGCGTGCGGTAGGAATCTGAATGAATAGGGCCACGATATTGGTTCGACGCTCCGTCCTTAGCTTATGGGAGCAGGAGACGAAGAGGCAAGAAGGCGCTTTTAGCCGCGGACAGACACGCCGGCGAAGGTAAGGATGACACGACTTCGGACGGGAGCGCCAAAGACGCTGGCAGGCTGAAAGACGCTCAGGAGCAGCTGATCGAGAATTTGAGCGGGAACGGCCGGATCCTGCGCTCCCGAGACGATGGTGTAGTCGTAGACACGGCCGCGCTCATTGATCAGCGCATCGACCACAATGGTGGAGTCCTGTGCAGCGAGGATTGGCCGTGGATGCTCCGCCGAATAGAGATAATGGGCGGTGGTAACTGCGCCGAGAGGCTCGTCGTTGGCCAGGACAGCAGGGGGAGCGGCGACGGTTCCGAGCAGGAATCCAAGTGTGACGAGGAGCACGACAGCACTGGCGAAGCCGGCGGAGATCTGTAGGACGAAGGGCCGAATTGCGTTCTCCCAATACAGGCTCACGCCATCGAAAAAGTGGGAGGCGCGCTTTGAGCTTTCGTGGGAGATGGCGATGCGGAGCTTGAGGCTGAGATCTTCAGGCGCCTTGGCGATCGGAAGCATGGCGAGAGAATCCTGCACGGCACGCCACGCGGCGAACTCGTGGGCGCAGTCGGGGCAGGCTTCCAGATGTTCGGCAATCTGCTGCATGGCGAGGCCACTGATCGCTCCATCGAGATAAGCAGAAAAGGCTGCCTGCATCGATTCGCAAGAGGATTCATTCATCGACTGGCCTCCGTAACAGACAGGGTGGAGTGGTCACGGGAGAAGAGGGACATGCGCGTGCTGGACTCGGCAGCCTCGGCCTCGACAAGCACGGTCCGAAGTGCAGCGCGGCCACGGGTCAGGCGGGACTTGACGGTGCCGAGGTTGACATCGAGGATCTCGGCGATCTCCTCATAGGCGAAACCTTCAATTTCCCGCAGGATGACAACGGTGCGGTAGGCCTCTGGAAGCTGCTGCAATGCAAACTCCACGCGGTGCCTTACCTGCTTCTGGCACGCATGGTCGAAGGGTGAGTCCCGGCAGTCGGCGAGAGTGGCTCCGAGGGCGGGCATCTCGCCGTCGTCATCGGGCTCGGAAAGGCTGGAGTCGATGGTGATCTCCTGCCGTTTGTGGCGCGACCACCAGCGGCGCTGATTGGAGGCTTCGTGCAGCGCGATGCGATAGAGCCAGGTGCGGAGGCTGGCTTCGCCGTGGAAACTGCGTATGCTGCGGAAGACTTTGATGAAAACTTCCTGCGTAATGTCGGCGGCGTCTGCGGGGTCCTGAATACTGCGCGCGATCAGCGAGTAGAGCGGCTGATGATACTGGGCAATCAGGAGTGCAAAGGCGTCCTCAGAGCCGAGTTTGAGTTCTTCGACGAGGGAAGTGTCTTCCGCTCTGATACCAATTGCGCCCACCAGATCCATTGCCATGCCCGCTCGCATATCGGGTGCCCTCTACCTTATCCACTTCATGAGACGGTGTGCAACTTATCGAGGAAACAGCGGCGGCGGCGACCGAGTGCTCGCTCACTCTAATTACTTAGACACCGGATGCCGGGGGAATAGTTCCCGAAGGGTTTGACGAAAGCCTCTGCGTCGGCCAGAATGGTAGCAGTCCTTCCTTAAGTGTGGGCCTGTGGCGCAGCTGGGAGCGCGCTTCCATGGCATGGAAGAGGTCACCGGTTCGATCCCGGTCAGGTCCACCAAACAACCCAACAACTTAGCTTGGCCGAACCGTCACAGGCGAACCGCTTGTGTCATGGTTTGTGTCATAACCCGCCATTCTGCTGCTGTTGGCGAGGGTTTCCATCGCTGTGCGCTTGGCTTCCATCCGAACGTGACTGTACCGCTCCAGCATCTTTCGGCTGACGTGTCCGGCAATCGCCATGATGGTTGAATCCGCCGCGCCGCTCTCGGCAAGCGACGTGATCGCGCAATGCCGGAGGTCATGGAAGCGGAATCCGGGCAACCCCGCCTTTTTCGTCAATGTCCGCCACGCCGTCCGCCAGCTATTGATGTGCCGGGTTGGGTCGTAGCCCGTGACGTTGTAGCCGACCACGTTTGTGTCGTTGAAGGTGAACTTGGGAACGAACGCCGCAAAGATGTAGTGCTTAGGCTCTACCGGGCCGAACGATTCCGCCCGTGTCCGTAGCCTTGCCAGGGCGGAGGTTGCTACGTCCGTCAGTGGAACCGTTCGCTCTCCCGCTGCCGTCTTGCTCTTTTGAATCGTCACAGTCCGTGAGAACAGGTCAACGTCTGTCCACTTCAACCCCTTCAACTCACAGCCCCGCGCCGTTGTGTTGAGGCAGAGGATTGCCGCAAGGTAAGCCGTCTCCCACTCAGGGCGCATTACAGCCGTTCTGAGCAACCGTTGCTTGTCATCCTCAGTCAATGCCCGCCCGATGCTGCTCGGCTCTCTCAGGGGCCGTATATCGTCAGCAACACGCGCCCAGAGCTTCGCCCGCTTGAGAATCCGGCGCAAGATGCCCAGTTCGGCGTTCAAAGTTGCCGGGCCGACACACTTCACCACCTGCACACTGGTGCCCTTCTTCACTTCTTTGGTTTGCTCTGCCCGCCACGCCCGATATGCGGTAATGCGTTTGGCCGTGATCGTCTTGAGCGGTTCCTGCTTGAAGTAGGCCCGCAACTGCACAAGTAGCTGCTTCTCTTTGGCGCGGCTTGCCGGTGCGAGTTCCAGCAACCGGGCTGTCTGGTAGTCGTCTGCCGCCAACCCGAACGGCTGACGTGCCAGGGAGGTTGAGGTCTGGTGCAACTTGCCCTCTGAGGCTTGCGCTATCAGTTCCTTCTCTTTCGCCTGACCTTCGCGCCAGTCGCTCGTTCCAAGGCTCTGCCGGAATCGCTGTCCGTTGACAACGAAATGACAGTGCCACGTCTTACCGCGCTTCTTAAGTGACATCTTCTCCACCTTTCCTGTTCTTGTTCCACCAAGCGAGTTTGGCTCTTCGCTTTCCCGCGCGAGCGCAACTCTCGCTGCAATACTTCTCTCTCCCGTCGCTGGCAATGAAGTACGGAGACCTGCAATCGAAAGGGTTATTCGCACAGACGCACAACCGGGGAGCCAACACGGACGCAATTTCGAGAACTACAAACGTGTCGAGCCTGTGCGTTCTAAACGTGAGTCCACCATTGGCGAAACGGAAACACTCTCCGATGTCGAGGGGGATATCGATAGGAGCCTTCTTTCGGCTGGAATGTGAAATCAAAGCCCAGGCATCCCGTAGCTTGTGTACAGCTAACCACCAACCGTCCACCGTGAAGCTGAAGGGCAATCCAGCACGATAAGGAACCGTCACCGGACCAAACCTCTTTGTGAACTTCAGCGCGGCTTCAGGGAGACGACCTGCGTTTGGGTAAGGGCCTGGGTCAAACCCTCGCAGAGAATTCAACAATTCAACAGCGATAGGGCGCGATGCCCCAGACCGGATCACTCTGGGGGCGTCAAGCCAAGTCCCCACAATGTTCCTGCCTTGGAGTTCCACGTTGGACACTCCAGTCTCGACCTCAATTCCGAAGTTCGTCGATGCTCGTTCTAGAATGCTTCTCATGAACTGAAGTCTAGTACCATTACCCCTAGAAGTGCAAGAAGATTGTTTCGGGAGGTGAGGGATGCGAAGAGGTAAGACGATGACAGTGCGGGAAGCTGCCAAGCGGCTTGGGGTTAGTCTCAAGCAGGTTTACAACCTCGTTTGGGACGGTAGCCTGCCTAGCGAGAAAATAGACGGTCAGTGGTGTATTTCAGCGGAGGCCGTTCAATCGCGCCTCACCAAGAGGGCATCATGATCGAACAACCGATCCCGCGCCTGCTGACACTGCTTGAGGTGGCAAGGGCGCTTGCCGTGAGTCCGCACACGATCAGAAAAATGGTGCGGCAAAATCGGCTACGCCCTACCAAAATCTGCCGCCGTCTGCTTTTCGCGCCGGAAGAGGTCTTGCGCCTGATCGCGGGGGCGCAGTGACTGACGAGTATTTCCCGAAAGACTCCTTCGTAAACGGCGCGAGGCCAAGCAGCTACCAGCCCTCAGTCACGCGCACACCCGAGACCGCTTATCGAACTGCCCTACGTGAAGTTAGGCCGAAGCTGGACATCGGCCCGTGGGCCAGATTTCCTAACAAGTTCTTCGGCAGTGGAATGGCATGTAAGGTTGGAGTCTCTGCCAGCGTACTTTACTTTGCGCTTTGTGAAAACGCGAATCGAGACCAGATCCCAAGCAATACGTTCAAAATTTCAGACAAATCTCTCGCATCGGATACGGATCTCAGCCCGCGCACGATGAGGGATGCGCGAATTAAGCTGCTTGAAAACGGGCTGGTTTCCTACTCGCGTGAGCCGGGGCAGAGTTACACTTACACTCTGCTACGCCAAGAGTTGAAATGGCTCAAGCGCAGTGAGAGACTTAGGCAGAAGCGCAATCCACGCGCGATGGCCGTCTCTAAAGCCTAGCCATATCACTCCAGCAAATTTTGCCATAGGTGCGGCAAATTCTGCTGGACTACTGTACGGCAAACTTTGCTGATCCGTCTAGGTTCTTAACAAAAAGGTGCTCGCCGAGAAGGTGTTATCACAAAGGTGCTTGGTAGTTGGTTTCATTCTTCACAGGACACGAGGACGCAGGCAACAGCCCCGAACATTACGAATCACGTTTGGAGGCTCTCTGAATTAGTGCGATGATTGGCTTGCAGTCTCATTCGTAGGACACTACCAAATGCCGCCCGGCAGGGGAGCGCGGAGAAAGAGACACCATGAAATCTCGATCCTGTCATTGGCTCATTGTTTCGGCCCTCGTCATTACCGCGTCGGGCGCATGTGCCCAGCAGAGGGCACCGCCAGCGTCTGATCAAACTCTCAAGACGGGCCAGCTCTCTGAAACGGCCAAGGTGGCACAGTGTAGCTTGCCGCCAGGATTCGATCAAAAGCCACCAGCATTCGATCAAAATAGAATCGCCGCCTTCAAACAAAAAGCTAGCAGCGGCAATGCTACGGCACAATGCGGCCTGGGGTTTTTGTACAACAATGGCTGGGGCGTACTCCAGGACCACACGCAAGCTGTTGCGTGGTGGCGCAAGGCTGCGGAGCAAGGCTCCGCTTCGGCGCAATACTTCCTGGGGCTGATGTACGTAACCGGCAGGGGCGTGCCTCAGGACTACATCCAAGCCGAAATGTGGTGGCGTAAGGCAGCGGAGCAAGGTTACTCTGCGGCGCAAAGCACCCTTGGGGATTTGTATGACGAGGGCCGGGGTGTGCCCCAAGACTACTCGCAAGCCGAAGTGTGGTGGCGCAAGGCGGCTGAGCAAGGCGACGCCGACGCGCAATGCGGACTCGGGCGTTTGTACTACAACGGCCAAGGCGTGTCCAAGGACTACACCCAAGCCGCACTTTGGCTTCGCAAGGCGGCTGAGCAGGGCAATGCCAGCGCGCAGGGCCTGCTAGGGTATTTGTACGAAGATGGCCAGGGTGTGCCCCAGGATTATGCACAAGCGGTAGCGTGGTTTCGCAAGGCTGCTGAGCAGGGCAATGCCAAAGCGCAGATCGTGCTTGGGGCTTTGTACGCCCTAGGCCAAGGCGTACCCAAGGACTACGCAGAAGCCTATTTCTGGTACGATCTAGCGGCTGCTGCCAACGACGACTCGGTGACGAAAGACGCTGCCAAGGATCGAGACGAAACCGCGTCACACCTGACGCCAGCTGATCTATCTCGCGAACAGGAACGGGCGCGGAAGTGGTTCGAGGCGCATCAGGCGAAGCCATAGCAAACATACTCTTAAAATCCGATATTTCGGCGCTTGGGTGGCGGGCTGAGATTTTCAAAATATCGGGCGATGCCTTCTATTTGGCGCTGGAGGAAATTAATATCGCAGAATCGCTTGCCTGACATTTGATTGTGGGCGGGAAAGGATCCTGAGTAGGGCGCCTGACTGGATCGACCACCGTGTCGCCCAGCATCTACCCAAGCGGTACTCCCAGATTCGTCCTCGTATTGTTTCAATTCAGCTTCTGGAATACGAAACGAAGACAGGTCTACATTAAATGCTTCCTCAAGCGCGTAAACGATTTCATGGAATTTCGACACTTCGCCTTCATCCCCTGAGGAAGGTGGGTGACTTTGCAATGCCTGAAACCGCGCCCAGGCAAGGCTCTGTTTGTTGGCGATATCCATGGGATGTATGCTACACCAAGTCGACGTTCCCTCAGGGGCTAAAGTCCGCACTGGAAGATGTGACGACCAACAAAGCAATCGCCGAAATGTGGCGGGTGGCCCATGTTTGCTTCACCACAAATGTGGG
>JBDTDX010000085.1:0-14749 GCA_039922815.1 Granulicella sp. | reverse complement strand
GCGCCTGCAATCTTCCATGCCAACAACAGCAGCGGCCACACCTGTAGAGTCAACGCACCGATCATGCGCCGTCCTCCAGCCGACTCCGAAACACACTGGCCAGACGATCAGCACTCTTGCCCAGCTCGTAGCACTCCTGCACCCGCACTCTCCCTGCCTTACCGAGCAAGCGCCGCAGCTCTGGATCGTCCATCAGCCGCGCCAGCGCCGCAGCCATTCCTTCCACATCCGACGGCGCCACCAGCAATCCATCAACACCATGCCGAATCAGCTCCGGTATTCCATTGATGCTCGTTGCGACGCAAGGAATCTCCATCGCCATCGCCTCCATCAGCACCACGGGAATCCCCTCTGCAAAGCTCGCCAGCGCAAACAGGTCCGCCAACTCATAGAAGCTCCGTATCCGATCCTGATTAATAGACCCCATCAAAACGATGCTGTCCTGCAGCCCGCGCTCCACAACCAGCAGCTCCAACTCCCTGCGGTCAGGCCCGTCACCAATCAACTGCAGCCGTAGCGTTCGGCCTTCGCGGATCAGCCGCTCCACTGCCGAAATCAATATCCGCTGCCCCTTGGTTGACACCAATCGCCCCACCGACACAATCTGAAAGATCCCCGGCGCATCCCGCTGCGGCCTCGCCGCAAACACCTCCGTATCCACCCCCAGCCGCGCTATGTCGAACCGCCCCCACGCCGCCCCCGGCGTCAGCTTCATCAACTGACTCTGGGCAAAGAAGCTGATGCACACCAGGAACCGCGCCCGCAAAATCTTCTCCTCCAGAAAATGCAGTGACACATCATAAAACTCATCCGGCCCATGCACCGTCATCGACAGCGTCACCGGCAGCATATGCGTCAGGATCATCCCCACCGTGGCCGCCTGCGACGCAAAGTGCACATGCAGATGCCGAAGCCCCCGCCGCCCCATCCATCGCGCCAGCAGCATCGCCTCCACCCAATAAAACAGACATAGCGGCAGATTCGAAAAGTTCCGCCGTCCCAGTCCCAGGGCCGCACCAAACCCACGCATAAGTCCCGCCGGACGCCGGCCCAGCATCCACGCCACCGCTGCGAGCGCGCCACCAGCTCCCGCAGCCTTTATATAGAAGGTCTGGTCCGCCTCCGCCTGTTCGACCCGCGTCATCTCGTTTCGCGGAGGAGGAGCGTTGACCGACGCCGTCTCGACCACAATGCCCCGCTCCCGCAGCGCAAGAATCTCACGCAGGATGAACGTATGCGACACCGCAGGATATTTACTGATCAGATATGCCAGCCGCAGCGGCCTGCCCACAGGCGATAACGCGCTGTCGGGCTCCCTCTTCGCTCGAGTGCCGGTCTGCTCTTTTGTCACGGATAACCTACGAAAAGGTATCACACCCCTCCCCTCACCTTTCGTTTGTCATCCCGCAGCGCAGCGAAGGGATCTGCTTCTAGCCCTTGCCTTTAAGCTAAGCCAAAGCCCACCCCCTGCTACCATGAAGTCAACCACTCCCATGACTGAAAACACCCCCGCACAGCAAGCTCCCGTCCGCGTCCGCATCGCTCCCTCGCCCACTGGCGACCCCCACGTAGGCACCGGCTACATCGGCCTCATCAATTTTCTCTATGCCCGCCAGCGCGGCGGCCAGTTCGTCCTCCGCATCGAGGACACCGACCGCGCCCGCTTCGTAGCCACCTCCGAGCAGATGATCTTCGACTCGCTCCACTGGCTGGGCCTCACCTGGGACGAAGGCCCCGATGTCGGCGGCCCTTACGGCCCCTACCGCCAGTCCGAGCGCACCGAGATCTATCGCGAGCACGCCGAAATCCTCCTCGCCAACGGAGCCGCCTACCGCGCCTTCGAGACCGCCGAGGAGCTCGAAGCCCTTCGCCAGCGCCAGACCGCCGCCAAGCTCCCGCCCCGTTACGACGGCGGCCACCGCGAGCTTCCGCAGTCCCAGATCGACGCCTATCTGGCCGAAGGCCGTTCCTTCGTCATCCGCATGAAGGTCCCCACCGGCAGCACCACCTTTCGCGACGAGCTCCGCGGAGACATCACCTTCGACCACGCTAACGTGGACGATCAGGTTCTCATGAAGTCCGACGGCTTCCCCACCTATCATCTCGCCAACGTCGTCGACGACCACCTCATGCGCATCACCGACGTCATCCGCGCCGAAGAGTGGATCTCCTCCACCCCCAAACACGTCCTCCTCTACAAGGCCTTCGGCTGGGAGGTCCCCCGCTTCTGGCACATGCCTCTCCTGCGGAATCTGGACAAGTCCAAGATCTCCAAGCGTAAGAATCCCGTCTCCCTCGTCTACTATCAGCAAGCAGGATTTCTACCCGAAGCCGTCCTCAACTTCCTCGGCCTCATGGGCGGCGGCATGCCCACCCCCACCCCCGTCGAGGTCGTCAACGGTGCCAAAGAGTCCGAAATCTTCTCTCTCGACGAGATGATCCAGAAGTTCGAAGTCCCCGCCATCCGTCTCGGCGGCCCTGTCTTCGACCTCACCAAGCTCAAGTGGCTCAACGGCGAATACCTCCGCGCCCTCACCCCCGAGGCCTTCTTCCAGGCCGTCCGCACCCGCGTCTTCGGCGACGACTACCTCCGCCAGATCGCCGCCCTCATGCAGACCCGCATCGAGACCCTCGGCCAGTTCGGCGACATCACCAACTTTTTCTTCGCCGATAACGTCATGCCCCCGCAGGACGTCTTCCTCCCCAAAAAGCGCACCCTCGAAGAAACCCTGGCCTTCGCCGTCGAACAGCTTGCCACCCTCGAAGCCACCGACTGGACCGCCGAAGCCATCGAACCCGCACTCAAGCAATTAGGCGAAGCGCAAACCTGGTCCGTGAAGGAAAACTTCATGCTCCTCCGCGCCATCCTCACTGGCAGCACCATGTCGCCACCGCTGCTCGAAAGCCTCGCCACCTTCGGCAAGGCCCGCAGCATCGACCGCCTCCGCCGCTTCCTCGACACCCAGAAGAAGCTCCTCGCGGGCAAACGCTAAATCAGCAGGCTATTCCGCCGAGATATTTCGCAGGCATTGCTCCAGCGTTCCATTGAGCACGTCGATCGTCTCGATCGGAACCCCATGCCAGAGCCTCGCTTCAATCGTCTTCGCAACGCGATCGGCGGTCTTCAACAGCTGTTTGCCCGATGGCGTCAGGGAGGCCCTGATGATGCGTTCATTGGTTCGATCTTTGCTCCGGACAATCCATCCTTCGACTTCGGCTCTTTGAATCAACGCCTGCGCCGACTGCGGCGTTACCTGGCATAGCCGCGAAAGCTGCGCACCCGAGCTTCCCGGCCAATCCCGTACGGCCCACAGCACCTTGATCTGCGCCGTGGTCACTCCATACGGCCGCAACTCCTCATCCAACTGGCCGCGAAACTCCACCATGATGCGCCGCATCAACTGCGCTGTCGCCCGTCGTCGCTTTCCTATTTCATTATTTTCCGCAGTGCCCATATATCAGTCTCCTGATATAGTATCAGGAGACTGATATATGGCTGCTCTCACCTACTCCCTTCCAGACTGGAAGACGAAGCACAACCCGTGGGCGGTCGCCATGACGGTGACGCTGGCCACGTTCATGGAGGTCCTGGACACCTCCATCGCCAATGTCGCCCTGCCGCACATTGCCGGCTCGCTCGGTGCCAGCCAGGACGAGGCCACATGGGTCCTGACCAGCTATCTCGTCGCCAGCGCCGTCATCCTGCCCATCTCCGGCTGGCTCTCCAACCGCTTCGGCCGCAAGCGTTTCTACATGACCTGCGTGGCCATGTTCACCGTCTGTTCCATGCTCTGCGGCCTTGCGCCGACGCTGCCCCTTCTGATCCTCGCCCGCATTCTGCAAGGACTTGGCGGCGGCGGCCTCGCACCCAGCGAACAGGCCATCCTTGCGGACACCTTCGCCGTCGAAAAGCGCGGCCAGGCCTTTGCAATGTACGGTATGGCAGTTGTCTTCGCCCCCGCCATCGGCCCCACGCTCGGCGGGTGGATCACCGATAACTTCAACTGGCATTGGATCTTCTTCATCAACCTGCCCGTCGGCCTGCTATCGCTCTATCTCTCCAACCGCATCGTGGAAGACCCACCACACCTTGTTGAACGCAAGGAAGCCTCGAAGCATCTCAAGGTCGACTTCATGGGCCTCGGCCTCGTCGCTCTCGGCGTCGGCCTCCTCGAGTTCACCCTGGACAAGGGCCAGGAGAAGGACTGGTTCAGCGATCCCGGTATCCGTGCTTCCTTCGTCGCCGCCATCGTTCTACTCATCTGGTTCGTCTTTTGGGAGTGGTACCACCCCGATCCCATCGTCGATATACGCCTGCTCAAAAACCGCAACTTCGGCACCGCCGTCTTCCTCCAACTCATCCTCGGCATGGTGCTCTTCGGCTCGACAGTCCTCATCCCGCAGTATCTGCAAACACTACTCGGCTACACCGCCGAACGCGCAGGCATGGTCCTCTCCCCCGCCGGCTTCATGCTGATGATCATGATGCTGATCGCCGGCAAAACTGTCGGCAAATTCGACGCGCGAGCCATGGCAGCCATGGGCTATTTCTTCACCGCCATCGGCGTCTATAACCTCACGCGGCTGGACCTGAACACCTCGTTCGCCTCCGTCACCGAGTGGCGCATCCTCCAGATGATGGCGCTGCCCTTCATCTTTATCCCCATCAGCACACTCAACTACGTCGGCGTGCCGATGGACAAGACCAACCAGATTTCCAGCCTCTCGAACTTCGCCCGCAATATTGGAGGCAGCGCCGGAACCGCGCTCCTCACCACGTTCATCTCCCGCACCTCGCAGACCCATCAGCAGATCCTCGGCGCGCACGTCGTCCGCGACAGCGTTCCCTACCGCATTTACATGAGCCACATGGAGCAACTGCTCGTCGCCGGAGGCATGTCCGCCTCGCAGGCAGCGCAGGCAGCCGTCGGCGTGGCCTATCGCCAGATGCAACTGCAGGCCGCCATGCTCAGCTATCAGAACGCATTCGTCGTCCTGTCCGCGCTCCTCTTCGTCCTCGTGCCCTTGCCCTTCCTCATGCGCCTGCCAAAGAAGCGCGAAAAGCCCTCCCCCGAAGCCATGGGACATTGAGATATTGCGACGTATCAGCGAAGTCTATCGGACAGCTACCCAGCCTTGAACATCTGCCGGATTCCCCGCAGCGCCTGGCGCGTCCGCTCCTCGTTCTCGATCAGCGAGAACCGAACATGCGTATCCCCATGATCGCCAAAACCAATCCCGGGGCTCACCGCAACCTTCGCATCCAGCAGAAGCTTCTTTGAAAACTCGACCGACCCCAGCGCCTTATACTGCTCTGGAATCCGCGCCCAGACGAACATCGTTGCCTTCGGCAGCGCGACCTCCCAGCCCAGCTTGTTGAGCCCCGGAACCAGCACATCGCGCCGGCACTTATAGTTCTCGACGATCTCCTTCACGCAGGCCTGGTCGCCTTCGAGCGCCGAGATCGCTGCCACTTGGATCGGTGTAAACGTCCCATAGTCGAAGTAGCTCTTGATCCGTCCCAAGGCCGCCACCAGTCTCTGGTTGCCAACCATGAAGCCAACGCGCCAACCCGGCATGTTGTAGCTCTTCGAGAGCGTGAAGAACTCGACCGCGATCTCCTTTGCGCCAGGCACCTCTAGAATCGAGGGAGCCCGATACCCGTCATACACCAGATCGGCGTACGCCAGATCGTGAACGATGTAGATGCCCAGATCCCTGCAGAGCGCAACGACCCGCTCAAAGAACGGCAGATCAACACACTGCGTCGTCGGGTTCGCTGGAAAGTTCAGAATAAGCAGCTTCGGCCGCGGATTCATGCGCGGCAGATCGTGCTCCAGTTGCTCGATCAGCGCATTCGAATCACCATCCGGCGTGCTGTCGATCGCAATGCTCTGGATCTTCGACCCCGCAATCACAGGTCCAAAGATATGGATCGGGTAACTCGGATTAGGCACGGCAACCGTGTCCTCGTCATCCAGTACAGCAAGGCACAGATGAGCGATGCCCTCCTTCGAACCGATCGTCACGATCGCCTCGCTCTCGGGGTCGAGATCGACGTTGTAGCGCGTCTTATACCAGTTGCAGATCGCCTTGCGCAGCCGGGGAACGCCGCGCGAAAGCGAGTAGCGATGCGTCGCTGTCCGCTGTGCTGCTTCGATCAGCTTATCGACGATCGCCTTCGGGGTCGCCCCGTCGGGATTGCCCATGCCGAAGTCGATAATGTCCTCGCCGCGACGGCGTGCAGCGGCTTTCAGTTCACCAGTGATATTAAAAACATAGGCGGGGAGACGGGACAGCCTTCTAAATTCTTCCATGGTAGATTCCGGAACTGCTCCTGCACTGCGATACCGTGCGCTGCTTATTTATTTTGCCGTAAAGAGGATCTGGACAGGGAGTGACTTCGGTGGGTAGCACGCCGCATGGTCGCACGCCTGGTAGCGTAGCGTCGCATCGATCGTATGCTCGCCAGCCTGCGCAACGACGGGCAGCTTGACCGTAAAATCGCCTGCGTAGACGTCCAGTTTTTCCTTGGGCGAAAAGCTGAAGCTGAACTCCTGCCCCGCAGGGTAGACACTCTCGCTCGTCGTCACACCGTTCGCAGGCTGCAGCTTCAGCGCAGTTGGAATCAGGTAATCCGACTTCGGCGTGTGGGAGTTGACGTGAAAGCCATTCACCACTTTGAAGCGCACCTCCACAACTGCCTTCTTGCCCGCAGGCACATTCTGCGGTTCAGCGACATACATGACCGTATTCTTCGGCGGTCCAGGATTCTGCGCGATTGCCGGCAGAAGTCCAAGCCCGAGAAATAATGCAGCACTCAGAACTACGTCGCAGCGCCTCATTCTCCCACCGCCGGAGCTGCGCTACCCGTTGCGGCAATCGTCTTCTTGATGTTGGCCTCAATGTCATCCTTCGAACCCAGCCCGGTCGTCTGTGCAACGACAACGCCTTTGGCATCGACATAGAACGACATCGGCAGCACATCGACGCCGCCGTAAGCATTCGCAACCACGTCCTTGCCATCGGTCAACAGAATCGGATACGTGACACCAACCTTCTTCACCGACTTGGCAATCTCATCCTTGCCCGCGTCGTCCTCGGCGATGCCCAGAATCTCAAACCTCTGCCCCGCATACTTCGTGCGGAACTCTTCGAACCACGGCATCTCCAGCTTGCAGGGAACGCACCAGGTAGCCCAGAAATTGATCAGTACCGGACGGCCCTTATAGTCTGCAAGCGAAACCTTCTTACCATCAAGGGTAACCAGCGTAAATGCCGGCGCAACCTTGCCGGTAAGCGGAGGAGGCGTGTCCGCATCGGCCTGCCCACCAGGCGCCGGTGTCAACGTGATCCGGTTCTCCTGCGCTTTCTGGAGCGCGAGACGGCGCTCGCGCAGGTTATGCCACCCGGCCCAGAGCATCAACGAGATACCGGCAATCAGAACAACAACGACAAGCACACTTCGCTTCATTGCCCATTCCTTCGAAACGTGCCTGCTATCAGCCCGCTCCGTATCCTAAGTTTAGTCGCAAAGTGACACGGACGGGAGAGTCAGGTGAACTCTGATTAAGCCGTAGCCTTAAAAGTGCGCAGCTTAGACCACGATGCAGATCGCGCTGAGGGAACAGGGCTTCAGCCCCCAAGGGAAATGCCGGGGCCTTATTCACAGTTTTTAGAAGTTTTCCGGCAACATCCGGTCGTAGGTGGCCCGCACAATCCGGTAGCACTCGCACGCAGCGCCCTGTAACCCGGCACGGTTGGAAATATGGATGCGCCCGCGCGAGTAGCCGATCCACCCCGCGCGCTGCAGCCCCCCAGCGGCCACAGTCACCGTCGAACGCCGCGAGCCCAGCATCTGGGCAAGGAACTCCTGCGTCAGTTGCAGCGTCTCCGATTCCATCCGGTCCGCCGAGGTCAGCAGCCAGCGAGCCAGCCGCGCTTCCACCGGGTGCAGACGATTGCACAGGACCGACTGCGTCATCTGGGTCATCTGCATGTACAGAAAGGAATGGACCAGTTGCTGCAGCAGACCACCCTTCAGGAACTCCTCGCGAAAGATCGACAGGCGTATGCGGTATCCAAAACCGGCTCCCTGCATGATGACGGAGTGCGCCATCTGCGTGAAGCCCAGCAGCCCGACAACACCGGAAAACCCTTCCCGTCCCGTGACGCCAACCTCAACCGAATCGCCATTCTCCGTCAGCGCATCGGTCGAGATCAGTCCTCGTATTGGAAAATAAAGAAATTCAATATCTTGATGCGGCTGCGAGAGTTGCAGCCCAAGCGGCAACTCAACGGGAACAAGGAATTTCGCCATGCTCTGAAACTGCGTATCAGGCATCTGCGACAGGATGTAGTTGCGCGGCCTCGCACCGTTACTCAGAAATCCATTTGGCGGCAATTCAGCCACCAGCTCCAATTCGGATCCTCGCGAATCTTCATTGCCCTTCGGACGGTGATTTGGCAAATCGCTCCCTCAGGCAAGAACGTCCTTACCGGCCACAAGCCCGCCCGATTCGTTCCAAAAGTCGGCTTCAGCAGCCTTGAACATACGCCGCACTTTCGCCATAGTCTGTCCTACAGCCAACATAGGAAGTAGTTTTTTTGATTGAGAATGAAGCACTTGTACGCGATTCCCCCTCGGAAAACAGAAGGCCGAAAGCGTCTCCGCCTTCGGCCTTCTGTTTTGCTGTCATGACGACACGGTCGCAGGGTTGCTAATTGCCCTATGCGTTATAGGTGGAAGACGACACGCGTCCGCCGCGGCCCGTCCAGTTGGTGTGGAAGAACTCGCCCCGCGGCTTGTCGATGCGCTCGTAGGTGTGCGCACCGAAAAAGTCACGCTGCGCTTGCAGCAGGTTCGCTGGCAGGCGCTCTGTACGGTACCCGTCATAGAACGCAAGCGCGGTCGAAAACGCCGGCATCGGCACGCCAATCTCGATCGCGTGAATGATCGCTTTGCGCCAGCTGGTCTGGTACCTGTTGAGGGCGCTCGAAAAGAAATCGTCCATCAGCAGGTTCAGTAGCTTGGGATTCTTGTCATAAGCAGCTTTGATGTTGCCCAGGAAGACGCTGCGAATGATGCAGCCACCGCGCCACATCAGCGCAATGCCGCCCATATTCAGGTTCCAGCCTTCGGACTTCGCAGCCTCGCGCAACAGCATATAACCCTGTGCGTAGCTGATCATCTTCGAGCAGTAGAGCGCCCGCCGCACATCCTCGATGAACGCGGCCTTCTCCGACACGGTCAGCGCCTTCTTCGGTCCATTGAGCACCTTCGACGCCTGCACACGCTCATCCTTCAGCGCCGACAGGCAGCGAGCAAACACGCTCTCGCCAATAAGTGTCACCGGCATACCAAGATCGAGCGCGGAGATTGCAGTCCACTTGCCCGTTCCCTTCTGTCCAGCCGTATCGAGAATCTTGTCGAGCACCGGCGTGCCGTCATCATCCTTCTTGCCGAAGATGGTCGCAGAGATCTCAACCAGGTAGCTGTCGAGCTCGCCCTTGTTCCACTCGGTAAAGATCTCCGCGAACTCATCGGTCGTCAGCCCAAGGCCGTCCTTCAGAAGCTGATACGCCTCGCAGATCAACTGGATATCGCCATACTCGATGCCGTTATGCACCATCTTGACGTAGTGACCCGCGCCGTTCTCACCCACCCAGTCGCAGCAGGGCGTTCCATCTTCCACCTTCGCAGCGATGGCCTGGAAGATCTCCTTCACATGCGGCCACGCTTCGGGGCTGCCGCCCGGCATGATCGACGGGCCGAAGCGCGCGCCCTCTTCGCCGCCGGAAACTCCGGTGCCGATAAACAGGATACCCTTGTCCGCAAGCGCCTTGGTGCGGCGGTTCGTATCCGTATACAGCGAATTGCCGCCGTCGATCAGGATGTCGCCCTTCTCAAGATGTGGCACCACCTGGTCGATCGTCTGGTCGGTCACATCGCCAGCCTTCACCATCAACATCACGCGGCGCG
Organism: Granulicella sp.; assembly: GCA_039922815.1. Classification (GTDB taxonomy): domain Bacteria; phylum Acidobacteriota; class Terriglobia; order Terriglobales; family Acidobacteriaceae; genus Edaphobacter. The sequence continues at coordinate 4,767 of JBDTDX010000085.1, read as the reverse complement.
GAGTCTTTAGATTGGCAACCAACTCCTCGATCGAGTGCGCGCCCACGACCTGCGTTCCTTTGGCTTCGTCGTTCAGAAAATCATCAACCTTGGACACGGTTCGGTTGAACACAGCTACTTTGTATCCGTGATCGTTCATGTTCAGCACGAGGTTCTGGCCCATGACTGCAAGGCCAATCAAACCAATGTCGCATGTTGCATTTCCCATTTCTTTTCTCCGGCAAATGTAGGTATAGAAGACACCCCATTCTATACGTTCGCGTGCGATCGAGACCTTATGCTCCGCAGAAGCAAATAGCCTGTCGCGAAGATCAAGCGTTAACCGTACAATTCAATCCAGACGACCTCTCTTGGAGCAGGCCGTCTGACTTTGTCCCGTTACGAACGCGAAAGTGGCGAAATTGGCAGACGCACCAGACTTAGGATCTGGCGGAGCAATCCATGGGGGTTCAAGTCCCCCCTTTCGCACCAAATTTTGAGATCCAAAGAATCAAGCAAAATTCCGCTCTAACCAACTAGAACCTTTCTAGCAAATCTGCAACAAATCCTTTGTATTGTCAGCCTTTTAGGTATTCTAAAAGGCGATTTATTGCACCATTTTCTACTGATCTGCCGAGGCCCTCCTTGAGTTCTTCCAGCTTTCTTTCATCTGCATCTAGTCTCTTCTCCGCCCTTCTTGTTCTTTTCAGCGTTGCACCACTCGCCGCACAGGGAGTTCCTCCTTCCGTAACCACCTTGGCGATCACCTCAGGCGGAAGCGCAGTATCGACCGTCGCCACCGGTGCCGTCGTCACGCTGACGGCTACGGTCACTGCTGGCAACGCTTCGGTCACGCCCGGACAGGTCAAGTTCTGCGACGCATCCTCAGTCGTATGCGCAGATACTGCTCTTCTCGGGACCACCCAGCTCACCAGCGCTGGCACTGCGGTCTTCAGCTTCGTTCCCGGTTACGGCGTCCACAGCTATCAGGCAATCTTCGTGGGGACGAAGCTTATCGCCTCGAGCAAATCCACGCTCTATCAGCTGGCTGTAGGAGGGCTTGAGTCATCCACCACCTTGCTCACGGTCTCTGGTACGCCCGGCAATTATTCTCTGACTGGTCGGGTCTACGTACATTCCGAGAAAGCTTTATTGCAGACCAACGCCATCACTTTTCTAGACACCACGAATAACCAGACCCTTGGCCCAGCCTCCGTCAGCATTATCCGCGGCATCGTCCTTATCAAATCCTCTCTCTACTTTGCGAACAACGCTACGGGCGGCCTTCTCGCCGACTTCAATAACGATGGCAAGCTCGATCTTGTGGTCCAAACCTCAGTGATTGGCAACTGTGGGCAAATAGTGCCCTCAATCGAGATCAGTCTGGGCAACGGCGACGGAACCTTCGCCGATCCGCAGAAGCTAAATGGCGCATTCGCCTGCACCAGCATCGCGACCGGGGACTTCAACAATGACGGCAATGCAGACCTTGCTCTGGGAGATGGCATACTCCTGTTGGGGAATGGGAACGGCACCTTCACGAACGCGACGATTCCAGATCTAGGCAATGCTCAACTGGTAGTCGGAGATTTCAACAACGATGGAAACGCCGACATTATCGCGTCCAACGGCGTCACCTTACTCGGCCAGGGAAATGGAACATTCACCAGTTCTTCGAACGCCACTCTGGCGGCAACATCGTCACCGCATGTGATTCAAGCGGTAGATCTCAACGGCGATGGCAATCTCGATCTCGTCTCCATCAACAACGCCGACCCGAACGATTCGTCCGTTCTCGTCCTTCTCGGCAACGGAGATGGTACCCTTCGGGCGCAACCTCTTCTCGATCTGGGACCGCAGTTCTCTGCTGGCTCCGGCGGTTTCGTGACAGGCGACTTTAACACTGATGGCAAAGTTGACCTGGTGCTCGTCGGCACCATGCGGCTGGCCAACGGTTCCGTTGGTACAACAAACGGTTTCCTGTCGCTTTTCGGCGATGGCACAGGAGGGTTCACCTTTTCGCCCTCCCCCCAGACTGTGCCCTACTCAATCTGCTGTGCAACCAGCATAACTATCACCTCACTTGATTACGACCGGGACGGCAACCTCGACATTGCTTTACTCGACAGTGAGTCAGGTTACAGCGTCCTGCGTGGCGACGGGATTGGAAACTTTACCCAGTGGGTGACCGAAAACAGGGTGGCTCAGGGGAGCCCGGCCAAACTCACGTTGCTCAATGGGGACCTCAACGGTGACGGATTTTCGGATCTCGTCATCCTCAACTCCGACGCTAATCCCATGTCTCCCAGCCTTTCTTATGTCGCCCCCACAACACAGTTCCAGACCATGACCGCCACGCTTTCCAACATATCCATCCCCGGCACCGGAATACACAACATTCAAGCCACTTATGCCGGCAGCGCGAGCTATGTGCCCAGCGCCTCCAGCACTGTAGCTCTTACTGCGCAGCAGGTGCCAACCGCTCTTACCCTTACGGCCAACCCTGTCGCAAGCTTCTTCGGCCAGCAGGTTGTCCTCACGGCCACGTTGACCCCATCCTCAGCGCTAGGCAGCAGTAACAATGGCGAGACTCTCTCCTTTATGAACGGAGCTACGGCTCTCGGCAGCAGCACACTTAACAGCGGTGTCGCTACGTTGACACTTACCTCACTCCCTGTCGGAACGAACAGCCTGACCGCGGTTTACCCTGGTGACGCTAACTTTGCTACCTCGAGTGGAGCAACATCTCTAGTCGTCTCTCCAGCCCTAACCCCTGCTGCTCCCACAATCACCGGCGCCACGTCGGCCTCGCAAACGGTCTCCGCGGGAGGAACAGCAACCTATACCTTCAACATCGCTCCGGGTAGCGGGAGCGCCTTCCCGTCCGCAGTCAATTTCACCGTCACCGGACTGCCCACAGGAGCAGCGTCCACCTTCTCGCCACCGACGATCGCGTCAGGCAGCGGAGCAACAACGGTCACCATGACGGTCCAGGTACCTGCACAATCCGCTGCACTTCTGAACTCTGTGCCTAACCGCCCTCGTGGAGGAAACGCTCTCCCTGCCATCGCGCTCGGCCTGTTGGTTCTACCACTCGCATGGAGCCGAAAGCGCCTGCGCACCGGGATGCCCGCTCTCCTGCTCACGCTGTTCCTGTCGATCGCCGCAAGCTTCATCGCTGGCTGCGGAGGCAGCAACTCCACTTCGACCACTACGGTGCAGTCCAAAACTTATACTCTCCTGATGACCGCGAATTCTAACGGCCTGTCGAGCACCTCCACCTTCACATTGATCGTCAAGTAAAGCTGCACGAGCCTTCTAGCGAATCCCTTAGCTCAGCTAGGTGCGCCCCGCGATGCAACGATTCTGACAGCGATACGATATTCTCATCTTGCGTTGCGCGAATAGCAGCATCAACAATCAACGAACAGCCTGAACGGAACGGATCAATATTAATGAGTGACCTCAAAACATCGCAGACCTCTGCCCAGAATGAGCAGCCTGCCGTCAAGTTGACCAACACCAACGACTATCGCAATGGATACGCCAATAGCGTGCAGGTCCGCATGAGCGTGTGGGATTTCTTTCTGGTCTTCGGCACGATGCACCAGGAAAGCAAGGACGAGGTCAACATCCAGAACTTCCAGGGCATCTACCTCAGCCCGCAGCAGGCCAAGGCCCTCTGGAATGTGCTCGGAAACAACCTCGCGCAGTATGAACAGGCCTTCGGAGAGGTGATCCTCGAACCCCTTCCCTCCCAGGGCGGCCCGGTCAATTAGATCGTGCCTCTCAAGCCGGTCACGACCTCTTCCCCGAACCCCTCCAGGCTGCCGCTGTGGCTGTTGTTCCCCGTCTTCTTTGTCGCCGTCACCGCCGCTCACGGCACGCTGCTCCGCCTCCCGTATTTCTGGGATGAGGGCGGCTACTACATCCCCGCCGCGCTGGACTTCTTTCGGACCGGCACGCTGATCCCGCAATCGACCGTCACCAACGCCCATCCGCCACTTCCCTCAATCCTGCTCGCCGGGTGGTGGCACATCTTCGGCTTCAATATCCTCGGCACCCGCCTGCTCGTCTGCCTGATTGCCGCCGCCGCTCTCCTCGGCTTATATCGTCTCTGCCGTGAACTCGCCGGCGAGACCACAGCCATCCTCACCACGACCCTTACCGCGATCTACCCGGTCTGGTTTGCCCAGAGCACCCTCGCCCACGCCGATATCTTTGCCGCCGCCTTCACCCTCTGGGCCCTCTCGTTCTACCTCCCCAGCCTTGCCCGTCCCGATCCTGCACCTTCTGAGAACACCGCAACATTCCCCCGGCGCCATCTCGTTCCCATCGCGATCCTCTTCTCACTCGCTGCCCTGTCCAAAGAGACAGCCATCCTCACCCCCCTCGCGCTTGCTGCGTGGGAAGCCATTCGTTTCCTCCGAAGCCGCGCAAAACGCACCCATTTATGGTCATTCGCCGCTCTAAGCGCTCCCGTCCTCCCGCTGCTCGCCTGGTACGGATATCACCGCTACAAGACCGGCTTTATCTTCGGCAATCCGGAATTCCTCCGCTACAACGCCACCGCCAACCTGGACGCCTACCGTATCGCCCTCTGCCTCTGGCACCGCATCCTCCACCTGACGGTCCATATGAACATGTTCGTTCCTGTGGCCTGCACCGCTGCCATCCTGCTGATTCCCGCCGTGCGACCGCGTCTCCCCAAGACCGTCAACATTGCGCTTGGCATCGTGCTCGTCACAAATCTCCTCGAATTTTCCATCCTCGGCGGCGCACTCCTCA
>JBDTDX010000084.1:0-4032 GCA_039922815.1 Granulicella sp. | reverse complement strand
TGCTGGAGCCTTTGTGAACCTTTGGGATCGGTGTGCGTATCAGGGAGAATGCGTGGTTCTTTGAGGATGCGAGTTTTGGTTGCGGCGGGATGCGTCGCTATCGGTGCGATGGTGTATGCGACGGGGTACGGGTATGCGCAAGCTGTCAGTAAGCCGATGAGCTTTGACGTGGCCTCCATTCGAAGGAATGTGGACAATATCGGGAAGTGCAGTCCGGACCAGGTGCAGCCTACTGCGAACGGATTTCACATGACGAACTGTCCGCTGATCGTGGCGGTGGGTGCGGCGTATGTTCCGACTACGGGCGAGGCGCTGGGGTACCTGGTCGAAGACCGCATTGTGGGCATGCCGAATTGGCTGAAGCAGGAACAGTACAACATCGATGCGAAGATCGCGAGTTCCGATGCTGTGGCATGGCGAGACCCGGTGCGGCGGAAAGAGATGCTGCACGCGATGATGCAGACGTTGCTGACGGAACGGTGCAAGCTGGTGGTGCATCGCGAGATGAAGGACAAGTCGATCTATGTGCTGGTGTTGGGGAAGAATGGGTCGAAGCTGAAGGCGTCGCAAGCGGATGAGGTGGCGGCGATACGGGCGAAGCATCCAGAGGCGGTGGCGATTCCGGGTGGGAGCGGATTCTTTGTTCGAGGGCAGGGGAATGGGAACATCGACCTGTATGGGGCGACCACGGGGACGCTGACGTTGCTGCTGTCGGGGCCCGCGGGCAGGCCGGTCGTGGACAGGACGGGGCTGACCGGCAAGTACGATATGCACCTGGAGATGGGGCAGCCGGGATTGGAGCAGCCTGCACCGAATGTGTTGGGGGACACTGGAGCTTCGGTCTTTTCGGCGGTGCAGGAACAGCTTGGACTGAAGCTGGAGTCGCAGAAGGGCCAGGTAGAAAACCTGGTGATCGACCATATAGAGCGGCCCTCTCCGAACTAGGCTGATGCGATGTGTTTTCATTCACGGGGATGAGGCATTGCTATGCTGCGATGAAGACTTCGTTGAAGAAGAAGTGATTCGTCAGAGGGATGCGGTTGCCAAGCTCACTTTGCGGGGTGGGTTGTTCCCCTATAATTTTGAGCACAGTGGGGTTGGGCCTTTCGGAGATGCGGAGAATCAATACGCAGCTTCGTGAGCTTTGAACCCGACTCAAAATCCATCAAGGAGAGAGACGATGAATCGTGTACCAGAGGAAGCATTGGTTTTTGTGCCGGGCGGGACGTTGATTACGGCTACGGCGGAGGAGGGCCGGGCGCTTGCGTTTACGCTGGCTCGCCACTCGATCCATAACCTGCAGCCGGATCTCGACGTTTTGAAGGCGGGACGGCCGGTCTACTCGGCGAACCCGGATAGCCTGATTGCAGCCAGCCAGGTGGTGGCGATTGAGTTTCAGACGATTGCTGCGGCAAATGACTACTGGCGTAAATAAGCAGGCATTTGCGGCGAAGTTGGAACTGGAACGGTGCGGCTGACGTCTATCGAGAGACGGGATCGCTGCACCCGATAAAGTTTGCCCAAAAACAGGAGAGTGCTATGTCTGACGAGTTGATTGAACCGGGATTTAATTACGACGCGAAGATCTCGCGGCGGACCTTTGGTCTGGGGGCGGCGGCTGCGACGGTGTTGACGTCGTCGGCGTTTGCGGCAGACAAGGTGGTCTCACGGGATGTGGATGTTCCGATGGAGCACGGCGTGGCGGATTCGGCGCTGTTTTATCCGGAGGGAAAAGGGAGTTGGCCGGCGGTGCTGATCTGGACGGATATTCTGGGGCTTCGGCCGGTGTTTCGCGAGATGGGTGCGCGGCTGGCGGCGCAGGGGTATGTGGTGATTGTGCCGAATCCTTTTTACCGGTCGAAGCGGGCTCCGGTGGTGGATGCTGGGTTCGACTTCAGCAAGCCGGAGGATCGGGCGAAGATGGCTCCGATGACTGCTCTGCTGACGCAGGATGCGGCTTTCAGCGATGCGAAGGCGCTGATTGCGTTTCTGGATGCGCAGCCGCAGACAAACAAGAAGGCCAGGGCCGGGGTGCAGGGGTATTGCATGGGCGGGCCGCTGACGTATCGGTCGGCGGCGAGTGTGCCGGGGCGGTTTGGTGCGGCGGCTACCTTTCATGGTGGCGGGTTGGTGACGGACAAGCCGGACAGTCCGCATCTTTTGATTCCGCAGATGAAGGCGACTGTTTATAGTGCGGTGGCGGATAACGATGACAAGCGTGACCCGGCGGCGAAGGATACGCTGAAGGCGGCGTTTGCGGCGGCGAAGGTTCCGGCGACGGTGGTGGTGTATACGGGGTGCAACCACGGGTGGTGCGTGAAGGGCGGCGCGACCTATAACGAAGAGGGAGCGGAGCGGGCCTGGGGGGAGTTGACGGCGCTTTATAAGAAGGCTTTGGTTTAGGCTGGGCTATTTATGGTGGTGGCCCCTTCGGTTCTTTGAGAGCCGGAGGGGCTTTTATTTTGTGTTGATTTCGGGATTTGCTGCTGCGTGGATGGGCGGATGCGGCAATTTTTGAGCTGAGGTTGCTGGGTCTATGAGGGTTTTCGTGTGGGGGCATTTGTCCGAGAAGCCCGCTCCGAGTCCACTTGGGGAGTGAAGATAGACAGGCAGGTGCATAATGATTGCGATGCTTAGCAGATATGCTTTCCTTCTCACCTTTGTCGCTGTGTGCAGTTCTGGCGCACAGACATCCAAGCCCGAGCCTTTTCTGGTCAACCCCAATCTTCCGTTCACTTACCTGACTGTGGATCACGTAGGCTACGGCGCATTGGAGGCGGGTCACCGGCGGCAACGAGTTTGGTTGCTCTTTCACAATAACTGCAGGCAAACGGTAAACCTTTATGTGAACGGCCCGCCGCTCGACGCGCCCGAAGATAAGCTGACCGTGATGTATGAGTTTGTCGTACCTGTAGAGCGCGGGGTAATCGTCACGTCCGACGGAAAATTACCAAAACGCAAGAAAGTGATGCTTCCCTCGGATACGATGTCTGAGGTCGGGTCTACATCTACTATTCAACCGGGAGAGGCAGTCCTCTTTAGCGTTCCCGCGAGTAGCTTTAATGCGGACTGGGAAATACACATCCCGTTTTGGTTTCGTTTGCCACTTGTCAAGGGGGCGACGGATGAGAATGCGGCCGGGGGCGAACCCCAGATGTTTTTGTCATATAACATCTGGAACCTACCGAACTCGATTCGCAAGAGCTTGGTTAGCAAGGTGCTGCCTTAGTCATAATTGCTAAAAGAACGCCACCTGCCCGCAAAATCGTCATCTGGACACGTGTTGGGATGGTGGCTTGAGTGTGTGTGGTGGTCGGGTGGGGGTTCTGGGGTGATTGTGAATGGGGTATGAACAAATTTGGGGTGGGGGCGAGCAGGATGCTGCGGGTTTAGTGCATACTGTAGGGAAGACCTGATTTGGCCAGATGCCGGTCAGCGAACGAAACCGTTCTCCTTTGGCGCAAGGCGCAGGCAGCGGGCACGGATTTTTAGAAGGCAGTTGAGCAGGTGCAGTGAGGGGTAAATTCCCTCAGGGGCTAAAGCCCCGAAACGAATGCGTTGTGACGGTGTGGCTAAAGCCGCATCCTTTCAAAACCTTACTGCATCCGCTGTTAACGATTTACGCAGAGTAGTACCAAGAATTTTAGAAAAAAGGCCGGCCAGGCCGAGAGATCGACTCCATGGCCGGACAGGTTCCAGGGAATGAACGCATCCGGAAGGCAAACGGCCCCGCCTCTCAATGAGGTTGTTTCGGTCACCTCCGCATGCTGCGTCTCGCTTGAAGCTTCTCCCATATCAATGACCTATTCCGTTCCTCTTTCTCCACCACTTTCAAGAGTGCTGGGGCAAGGGGATCTTCGTGCGATTCTGCATCGGAGTGGTCCTCTTGCCGTGGGGTTATCGGTTTCTGCCGATGCTGCTTTTAGACCCCGTACCCTGTCCGCCCCCGTGGTGGGCTGCGCCTAGCGAAGTTCGCTAGCGCCGCTTGCGATTGATCGGTCTGCCGTCCGCTCCGGCCTGAAGAAATCAGGC
>JBDTDX010000083.1:0-8214 GCA_039922815.1 Granulicella sp. | reverse complement strand
CGCTGGCGAACGGAGCCCAGGAGAGGCCGACGCGGGGCTGCGGCAGGAACTTCGCCCGGTTGTTGGAGAGGGCGGAAGTGCCGATGGTGGGATTGGTATTGATGATGCCGTTGGTAAAGCCGTAGTTAGCGGCGCGACCCTTGTCCTCGTTCCAGCCGTTGGTGGATTCGACGCGGAGACCGAGGCGGGCTTCGAGGCGCGGCGTAATGTGCACGGTATCTTCGATGTAGCTCGCGCCCATCAACGATCTCCATGCGAGTTCGGTGGGGTTGGGAACGACGGTGAAGGTGGCGACGGTGCCTTGCAGAAAGGTGGCGAGGGTCGCGAAGGAGGCCTGGCCATACTGATTCTGGGCGAGGTTGTCGTTGGACTGCAGCCGCTGCAGCCAGCCGCCGGCTTCGATCTGGTGACGGCCTCGGCTCCAGAAGATGTGATCGTCGACGGTGAAGAGATTACGCGTAGTGGAGTTGTTCGAGCCGACATTACCGCCGGCACCGGTGATTTGCGAGAGGCCGTTCGAGGCGGTCGAACCAGCGATGACGATGGCACCGATCGGTTTACCCTGCACCCAGCCGGGCACATCGACTGGCGTCGATCCGAGGAAATAGAACGACGCACGCGAGAAGCCGACGCGGACGGTATTGAGCAGGTGCGCAGAGAAGACGTGCTGTTCCTGCGCGCTGAGGACCTGCTCGCGCAGGGTCTCATCGATGAGCGAGAGAGGGTTCTGGGTGGGCGTGTTCGCGATGGAATCGTCGATGGTGTAGGCGGCGAAGAAGAGATCGCTGGGGCTGATGTTGTAGTCGAAGCGGGTGGTGCCGAAATCCTCACGGATATGCTGCATGGGGCTGGAGAAGGCCTCGGCGATGCCGCCGCCAAGTTCGGGGCCATTCTGCACGGGCCAGAGAGCAAGCAGCGGCTTGACGGAGGCTACGGCGGCGGCGCGTGAGGCGTTGTCGGGAACGAGAGTGACATCCGAAAGGCCAAGATTCTGGCGGTACCCTTCGTAGTTGGTAAAGAGGAGGAGCTTGTCTTTCTTGATGGGGCCGCCGAGAGAAGCGCCGAAGTTGTTGCGCTGGAATTCGGGCAGGCGCGCGCCGTTGGGCTGCGAGGGCTGGTCGAAGTAGTTGCGAGCGTCGAGAGCGGAGTTGCGGAGGAACTCGTAGACGGAACCGTGAATTTGATTTGTGCCGGAGGCGGTTACGATTGAAATCTGTGCCCCCTGGCGCTTGCCGTAGTTGGCTCCGTAGGTGTCGGCGAGGACGTTGAACTCGCGCACGGCATCGACGCCGAGAAGCTGGCCGCTGGTACCGCCCGGAGTCACATTAATCAGCGAAGCGCCGGTGTACTCGATACCGTTGAGCAGGAAGAGATTGTCTTGAGGGCGGCGACCAGATACCGCGAACATGTTGCCGACCGAAGAGTTTGAGGTGCCGATGTTGCCTGAGCGCTGGCCGGTGTAGTTGACCGTCGCAGGGTTGAGGGTGAGTAACTGATCGTAGCTGCGACCGTTCAGAGGAAGCTGCTTGATCTGTCGCTCGTCCACAAGGCCGGAGGTCTGTTGCGTGGATAAGTTGACGATGGCTGGACTGTCAACGACGGTGACCTGCTCGGTAACGGAGTCCACGCCAAGTCGAAGGTCGATCTGTTTGCTTTCGCCTACGGTAAGTGGGATATCGGTGCGGTGCTGCTCGGTAAACCCCGGGGCTTCGGCAGTGATGGTGTAGGTGCCGACGGGGATAGAGGGGGCTGCGTAGCGGCCATCGGGGCCGGTGAGCAGGCGGCGTTCGTTGCCGGTTTCATCATTGTGCACGAGAACGGTGGCGTTAGGCAGGGCAGCACCCGTTGTGTCGGTGATGGTGCCTGAGAGAGTGCCGCCAACGACCTGTGCGCCGGCGGTGAGCGTAAGAAAGAGGGCAAGCATCCCGGCGAGAATGGCGGCAAGCGAAGTGGTACGTGTCGCAGCGGTGCGTGTCATTGGTGCTCCTGAGATAGAGGGGTGGCTGTACGTCCTGAGACGCATGAGGTTTTATTTTTTAGAAAAAGGGAGACGCTGCAGCGATCAAAATTTCGGCGAGTTCTCGCTTAGGAGCGACAACAGCTAAGGTTGATGGGAGCAGCGGTGATGAAGAAGGACACGAGGTTCATCGGGGTACCCCGTGGTTATAGCTCCAGTAGACGAGGCCCAGGGTGACTGTGGCGATAAAGATTTCGCCCAGAAAGCCAACGACGAGCGGCCGCCATCCTCGCCCGACGAGGTCGCGGAGGTTGGTGCGCAGCCCCACACCCGCGAAAGCAGGAAGGAAGGCCCAGCGAGAAAGATTCGAAAGGCTGGTGAGCTGCGGGGCGGTGAAGAAGCCTGTGGTCGCCATCACCGAGATAGCGAGGAAGCCCAGGATAAACTTGGGAAACTTCTCCCAGAGGAAGAGCGCCTTGTTTTCGACAACAGCAGCTTTGCCCTTGGACGCCCAGTAGACGGCATAGCCGAGGACGACGAAGCCGATGAAGGAGGAGCGGGCGGTCTTGGCCAGTACGGCGAAGCGGCCTGCGGTATCTGAGTAGATGGCGCCGGTCACCGTGGCCTCGGCGGTATTGTCGACGGCGAGGCCGGCCCACATGCCGTACGCCTGGTCACCCATGTGCAGTGCGTGGCCGACGGCGGGGAAGGTGAAGAGGGCGAGGGCGCCAAGCATGAGAATGGCAGCGATCGCGGTGGAGGTCTCTTCCTCCTCTGGCTCGATGGCGCCTTGCGCAGCCATGATCGCCGTGACCCCGCAGATGGAGCTGCCGATCGCGAGCAGGCTGGTGAGTTTGGGCGGCAGCTTGAAGATACGACCGAGCAGTGTCATCACAGAGAGCGAGAGGATCAGCTCAACCGCGACCAGGCCGAGGGACAGTCCCCCGATCTGGAGGACGTCCTGCATGAGAAAGCGCGCCCCGACAAAGACGATGCCCAGCTTCAACCAAAGTTCGTAGGTGGCTACACCTGGACGGAAGATTCGGGCAACGCCGATGGTGTTGCTAATGAGCAAGCCAAGCAGGATGGCCCAGAGGACGTACTCAATCTGCGGGAGGAACAGATGATACCGGACGCGGAGGAGAGTGAAGGTGTGCTCCAGCGTCTTGCCCAGCAGGCCGATGCCAAATAATAGTCCTACGCCAGGAAGCGTGCGCAGGATGCGCGTCGGCAGTGAGGGTGTGGTGGCTGGGATCGGGATGGTTTGGGTGGACAAGATTTATTGGAGATCCGCTACCACTTGATCAGCGGAAGGATGTTGAAGCGGATAAGCCCGGCGAAGACCATGGCGATACCGATCGCGAGAAGGTCAATCTTCAATTGGGCAGCGGTGCTGGGATGTTCGTGTGCCATAAAAACTCCTGTCTTGTTGAAAGCAAAGAAAAACCCACGTATAGCGCTTTGCGCTGATACGTGGGCTTCTAAAATTCCTGAGGTTTTTCTGGTGCTTCTTTTTAACCTAGGTCATATGAGAACCGACGCAGCAGCACATCCCCTGACAACAGAGGCAACAAGTGCAAGCTGCGGTGTGCATCGATTCCATGAAGATAAGAGTAGAGCGGATGGCTTGAGGAGTCAAATATTTCAGATATATCTCAGGGGGCTTAAAGTGGAAACCCACGCAGCGCGGTGGGGGCTGATGCGTGGGTGTTCCAGTAAAGCAACGAAGTGGGTGGACTTCGTTGTAGCGGACTCAACCCGAAGGGAGTCTCGCCACCTGTTAAGCGTAACGGCGTTTTTGTGCGGTGTCAAGGAATTCGTTCCGCGGTCGCTGACAAGCCAGATAGAGGTATTTTGGGCCCACCTTAACTGTGCGGTTGCTGTAAAACGAGGGGGACTTTTGGTGACAGGGTAAGCCTGAGATTCCAACCTTTCGCAATGTACTCGAAAGGCTGAGATCTCAGCACTGTGTCGAAACTACAGGAGTGTGATGGCCTACAGGCGGCAGATGAGGAGTTCCCGTTCGTAGATCATCTCCGGGGGGAGGTGGTCGTGGAGGGCGAGGAAGAGCTCTTCGTGGCCCATGACTTCGCGCTTCCAGGCAGCTCGGTCAACCTGCTGGAGTTCCTCGAAGATTTCGCGTGGAAAGTCGAGACCCTTCCAATTGATGTCTTCGAAGTGAGGCGTCCAGCCGATGGGTGTTTCCTTGCCGCGGACCTGTCCATGAACGCGGTCGACGATCCATTTGAGGATGCGCATATTCTCGGAGTACCCGGGCCACAGAAACTGGCCCTCAGCGTCCTTCCGGAACCAATTCACGTGGAAGACGCGCGGTGTGGCGGAGAGGGTGCGCTGCATCTTGATCCAGTGCCGGAAGTAGTCGCCCATGTGGTAGCCGCAAAAGGGCAGCATGGCCATGGGATCGCGTCGGACAGTTCCGACCTTGCCGCCGGCTGCTGCCGTTGTTTCCGAGCCCATCGTGGCCCCGGTATAGACGCCACCGGACCAGTTAAACGCCTGGTAGACAAGTGGAATGGTGGAGGGGCGGCGGCCGCCGAAGATGATCGCGGAGATGGGAACCCCATCGGGAGCCTCCCAGTTGGGATCGATGGTGGGACACTGGCTGGCAGGTGCTGTGAAGCGGCCGTTGGGGTGGGCAGCAGGAGTCTTGGATGAGGGCGTCCAGGGATTGCCACGCCAGTCGATGAGCTTCGCAGGAGGCTCGTCGGTCATGCCCTCCCACCAGACACCTCCCTCGGGGGTGAGCGCCACGTTGGTGAAGATGGTGTTGCGCGCGAGGGTCGCCATGGCGTTGGGGTTGGTCTTCTGCGAGGTGCCAGGAGCGACCCCGAAGAAGCCGGCTTCCGGATTGATGGCGCGAAGCTGGCCGGTGATGTCGGGCTTGATCCACGCGATATCGTCGCCGACGGTGTGGATCTTCCATCCCTCGAAGCCCTTTGGCGGGATCATCATGGCGAAGTTGGTCTTGCCGCAGGCGCTGGGAAAGGCGGCGGCAACATAGGTCTTCTCGCCTTCAGGACTTTCAACGCCGAGAATGAGCATGTGTTCCGCCATCCATCCTTCGTCACGGGCGATGTTGGTGGCGATACGGAGGGCGAAGCACTTCTTGCCGAGCAGGGCGTTGCCGCCGTAACCTGAGCCGTAGGACCAGATCTCTCGCGTCTCGGGGAAGTGGACAATGTACTTGGTGTCGTTGCAGGGCCACGAGACGTCGGTATCGCCGGGCGCGAGCGGCGCACCCACGGAGTGCATGCAGGGGACAACGCGCTTCTCGCCCTTATCGATCTCTGCGAAAACGGGCGCACCAATGCGGGCCATGATGCGCATGTTCGCGACCGCATAGGCAGAGTCGGTGAGCTGCACCCCTATCTGCGACATAGGCGAGCCGACCGGGCCCATACTGAAGGCCATGACGTACATGGTGCGCCCGCGCATGCAGCCTTTGAACAGGGACTTCAACTTCTTGCGCATGGCGAAGGGGTCTTCCCAATTGTTGGTCGGACCAGCGTTGTCCTTCGAGAGTGAACAGATGAAGGTGCGGTCTTCCACCCGAGCTACATCATTCGGAGCGGAGCGGGCGTAGAAGCAGCCGGGCCAGAGCTTTTCGTTGAGCGGGAAGAAGGTCCCGGCCTCAACAAGTGTGTCGCAGAGCCGCTCGTACTCGGCCTGTGAGCCGTCGATCCAGTGAATGGCGGCTGGCTGGCACAAATCGGCCATCTTCTCTACCCAGCGGATAAGGTGCTTGTTGCTCGTCAGCGGCGTGGAGGATGTGGTGGTGGCTTTGGTTGCGCTCATGGGACCTCTGGCAGAATCTTTCGCCTGTTCCTAACGTGCTGTCAACGAGGTAATCGCACAACTGAACGGTTATCGACGTGGTGAACGGTATCCTCCCGTGAGGTTCCGTGACGCGGTCAGGAGGAGAATCCGTCAGCCAATGGCTGCATTAACAAGTGCCTGGGCTTCTGTCTGGATTTGCTTCAGGTGTTCTGGGCCTCTGAAGCTTTCGGCATAAATCTTGTAGACGTCTTCCGTGCCGGAGGGGCGCGCTGCGAACCAACCTTCGTCGGTGGTGACCTTCAGGCCGCCGATGCTGGCCTGGTTGCCAGGGGCCTCGGTAAGGATAGCGGTGATGGGGTCGCCGGCGAGGGTCTTCGCTGTGACCTGCGAAGGAGAGAGCTTGCCGAGCTTAGCTTTTTGTTCTTTTGTGGCCGCGGCGTCGATGCGCTGGTAGACGGGTGAGCCGTACTTTGCGGTGAGCTCACCGTAAAGCAGGCCCGGATCTTTTCCGGTGCGCGCAGTCATCTCTGCAGCAAGCAGGCAGGGGATCAGGCCGTCCTTGTCGGTGGTCCAGACGGTGCCATTGGTGCGGAGGAAGGTGGCTCCGGCGGACTCTTCGCCAACGAAGCCGAGTGTCCCGTCGATGAGGCCGTCGACAAACCACTTGAAGCCTACGGGTACCTCGAGCATAGGTCGGCCGAGGCCTTTGGCGACGCGGTCGATGATGCTGGAGGAGACGAGGGTTTTGCCGATGCCGACGTTGGCATTCCACTCTGGCCGATTCGTGAAGAGGTACTGGATGCAGACGGCGAGGTAGTGATTTGGGTTGAGCAGACCACTGGAGCGGGTGACGATGCCGTGACGGTCGTGGTCGGTGTCGCAGGCCCAGGCTACGTCGAATTTGTCTTTGTTCGCGATCATCGACGCCATGGCGAACGGGCTGGAGCAGTCCATACGGATCTTGCCGTCCCAGTCGCAGGTCATGAAGCGGAAGGTGGGATCGACGTATGGGTTGAGAAGCGTGATGGGGAGTTTGTACTGCTCGATGATGCGCGGCCAATAGTAGACACCGGCCCCACCGAGAGGATCGACGGCGAGCTTGAGAGAACTGGCGCGGATGACATCGAAGTCGATGACGTTGGCGAGGTCGTTGACGTAGCTGGTGATGTAGTCATGGCGATGGGTGGTGTCCGCGCGAAGGGCCGCTGCGTAGGGGATTCGCTTCACATCGGCGAGCTTGCTGGCAATGATGTCGTTGGCGCGGTTCTCAATCCACTTGGTAGCGGAGGTGTCGGCGGGGCCGCCGTTGGGAGGGTTGTACTTGAAGCCGCCATCGTCGGGCGGGTTGTGCGAGGGCGTGATGACGATGCCGTCGGCTAAGTTGTCTTTGCGGTCCTTGTTGTAGACGAGGATGGCATGGGAGAGCGCCGGTGTCGGCGTGTAGGCGAGATCCTGATCGATCATCACCTCGATTCCATTGCCGGCGAGGACCTCGAGCGCGGCCGCGAATGCGGGTTCTGAGAGAGCGTGGGTATCCTGCGCGAGGAAGAGTGGGCCGGTGATGGATTGGGCGCGGCGGTACTCGCAGATGGCCTGCGTGATGGCGAGGATATGATCCTCGTTGAAGGCGGTGTCGAAGGCGCTGCCACGATGGCCGGAGGTGCCGAAAGCCACGCGCTGGGCGGGAACGGCGGCGTCGGGCTTGAGCTCATAAAACGCGGTGATTAGGCGGGGGATATTCACCAGCGAGGCTGGATTGGGGTGTTGGCCGGGAATGTTCGCGGGAGCTGTCATGCGGGAGGCAACCTCTTCCAGAGTGTGACGTAATCTGACGTGCAGTTTATCGGATGCGCAGTGTAGCGGTATCAGGGGCAAACTCAGCCAGGTTTTGCTGTTCCGTCGATACTACTTGCTCTTCGAGTTTCAGAACGGTACAAAGGAAGCATTCCCAGGTCTGGATTTTCAGAAAGCGCATGGTCAAGACATGACCAGCGGCAATGTGCATCGTTGAGTTTCGATCATTGAGATACGGGTTGGATGCGCGGCTGGCTCTCTAGAGCTGGCCGCGGCCTTCCTTGGAGTTGGGATGCGCCTCAATCTGGGACAAGCGTCGTGGGGTATCGGCCTGCTGTGTCTGCTTGCCGGATGGGGTCCGGCATGGGCGGTGCAGGCAACGCTGGTGGCCGATGCGCATGTGAACAGCGCGCTCCCAACGAGCAACAGTGGGACAATTTCTAATTTAAATGTGGGCGCGGGATATACGTCCTTGGTGCAGTTCAACCTGGGCACACTGCCTGCGGGAACGGCGGCGGCGCAGGTCAGCCGGGCGATGCTCCTGCTCTACTGCAACCGGGTGAATGTGGCGGGGGCGGTAGCGGTACAACCGGTGAGTAGTGCATGGGGCGAGTACAGCGTCACCTATGCCACGCTTCCGGCGCTGGGCAGTGTCGCACAGACAG